>JAMORM010000158.1 GCA_027063585.1 Sulfurimonas sp.
ACATTCTTTGGGCAATTTTTACATGAAGCAGTTCTTACAAAAGCAGCATTAAACAAAGAAGAAGAAGAAAAATATCAAAGTGCATTAGACGAAGAATTTGGAGATGAGGACTTTTAAATATATTTGATACAAGGTGTCAAGAACACCTTGTATCATTCTGTCATTTCTTTAAGAATATTTACGATTATCCTTTCTGCCTCTTTTAACGGTTTAATAGATTCTTCATCTGCAATATCAAGTGTAGTAATCCAGTTGTCAACACCCAAAAATCCCATATGCATTAGTTTTTCATCTTTTTTCTTGTAAAGATAGAATGAGCATGGAGCCCAAGCACCGGCTTCAGGGTGAAGTTTAGATACAGGGTAGATTACATCAAATTTACAGATAGAGTAAGTGTGAAAAAAATCATATGCATGGTAATCATGATCATCAAAAATTTCTTCTTGAATATCTGTGTAGTTTGGAAGTAAGAAGCCCAATGGCTCTAATTCACCTTCAAATTCTGCTTCAAAATCTTCTATGAAATCTTCCATTGGCACATCACTGTCTACTTCAGCAGTCATATCAATTGCAAATGATTTGTTTGGAAATTTTACAGTATGATGTAAATCTTTAAAATGACCATTTGGCATTGCTTTTTTCAGTGCTGTTTTAATAAGTGTTGCATAAGCAATTAAATCCGGATTATTCTTGGGAACACCTGTAGCTCTTGACATACCGTTAATTGTCAGGGTTGATACATTCATACTACCGTCTTTGTCTTCCCAGATAGACATTGTCAAAGGAGTCAATGCGCCAAATTTAGGATATTTTTTTATAATTTTATATGTAATGTCATTATTTACATACATTGCAAGATTATAAACTCTATAGTGAACTTTACCAAATCTTGTTTTGAATGGCCTATTCATGTCATTATTTCCTGGAACACTTAGTCCAACGGAATCAAATGCATCTTCTATTGTTTTTGTGGTAACTTTACCATCTTTGTTGTTGGTTGTAAATACCTGAACATCTTGAGGTTTTTTAGGCTTAGCAGGTGCCAAATATGCGCGGTTACAACCAACTATTGACAGAGCTACCAGTGTAGCCATTATTAATGTGTATGTTTTTTTCACATCATCTCCTTGAATTTAGAACTTATATTGTGTAACTTTATCATTATTCTTATATTAATAATTTATATACTTACTGCATCTCCAACTTTAATAATTGAAGGACCACTTATAATTTTTGCAAATATACCTCTGTCATCTTTTAGCAGTTTTGGCAGTTTAGCGTTGATTGTAGAAAGACCCTTGCAGAGTGTGCAGTTTTGAGTTATTTCTAAAGTGGTATCTCCTATAATTAGTCTATCCCCGGCGTTTAAGTGATAAGGATTAATGTCTATTAAGATATTTTCACCTAATGCACCATCTGGCAAATTTATATTTTTATCAGATACCATATCATAGCTTTGTAAAGAGGTGATCAAAATAGCTCTTTGCCTATTTTTATTATAAAATTTATCATTAAGAATTCCATTTTCATCGGCATCTATATGAGGTATTTCTATTCTTGTTTTATTTGTATCATCTTTTGTGATGAATAATTTTAAAACTTTACCTTGCATGTTTTTTTTCATCTATTTTTTGCTCATTATTTGTATTTCTTGTAGTTGTTATGCTGTTGTAAAAAATTGAGAGTGTAGGAGTCAATACATTGATTGACCCCTAAAAAAGAAGGTAAAATTATTTGATTTTACCTTTACCTTTAAGTGTATTTCCTTTAAGGTCAGTTGCTATCATTTGAACTTTATCACCTTTTTTTCCTATTCCTTTGAATTGGAATTTGAAGATAGGGTTTTTAGATAAGAATTGTGAAGTTGACATGTCAAGAACAGTTTCACCATTTACAGTTGCAGTGATGTGAGTAATGAAATTTGCATTATCTCTGCTTCCTGTCTTTTTCTCTGCCATATTGTATGTCATCATTGCGTGTTTAGCCATTGCTTTAACTTTAACAACACCGCCTTTTAATTTTGCTTTTACTTTAATACCAGCCATTTTATTTCCTTAATATTTTATTTGTTAATTATTAAAAATGGGAAGGGATTACCCTTCACATCCACCAAGAGCAACATCTAGAGTTTTCTTAGCTCCGTAAAGCTTACCGTCATTGCCTTGTGCAACGATTGTGATAGTACCAGATTTAGCCATTTTAATTTTAATAGAATATTTGTTTACACTATATTTAGTCGGCTCAATTACAAGTACAGCAGCTTCAGGATTTGCATCTTGAAATACTGCTATAGTCTTAACATCTAAATCAGTTGAAAAATCAACAGGGATTGCACCACCATTACTTGCAACATCCGGCGCAGTAAGTTTGATCCCTTCAAATTTAATATCATTTGAACCATACATAGCTTTTATAGCATCATCTACACTCTTTGCACTCCATACAGCAGGCTTGCTTTTTCTAAAGTCTTCTGCTCTTACGCTTGCAGGTACAACAGCTAAAGCAAGTGCACCTAAAGTCATACTTAAAAATTTTCTTCTTTCCATTTTATTTTCCTTTTGTTTTATTTACTTTGATTTAGAATATAATCAACAACTGATTTAAATTGGCTGTCTGAAAGTGATGAGCCACCTTTTGCCGGCATACCAGTATCAGTACCTTTTAACCCATTTTCATACACTTTGTCCATACCTTTTGCAGTTAATGCTGCCCAGCCTGATTTATCGCCAGGGGCCGGAGCTGCACCTGTGTCGTGACACATAGCACAGTTATCTGCATATGCTTTTTTTGCATCAAAGTTAGTATTTTCTTTTTCTTTTGGCAAGTCTCTTACTGTAGATAAAGGTGGATGGAAGTCACTGATTCCGGCACCTTGGATATAAACTACTTTAGCAGTTGGTTCTTGACAATCTTTCATACATCTTGATGCAGGGTTCTTTACATCATATGTTTGTCCACCAAAATTTTTAGCATTCGCATAAAATTTACGTACATTTTCAGGACCTTGTGGACCAGCTACATTTGGTTCAAAGCCGTCTCTGTTTGGCATTTTGATTTTTAAGAATTTTTCACGATTAAGTACATACTCATCATCAACTTCTACACCGTCAATTTCCATTTCGTTTGCATTTAAAATATATGCGACTAAAGCATACACTTCATCATCGCTTAAACTATCAGTTAATGGATGCGGCATGGCATCTTTTATATACCACCATAGTGTACTTGCTTGTGGCCAGTATGTACCAAAAACACGTACAGGACCGTCTGTATCCGGTTTAATTCTTTGGTTTGTCAATGTTTTATGTAAATCATATGCATTTCCTTTGGATAACGCAGGATAACCACCGCCGCCTGAACCAAAGTCACCGTGACACATAACACATTTGGCCTCATATACTTCTTCACCTTCTTCTGCAGTTCCTTGACCTTCAGGTAAACCGGTACCGTCAGCCATCACATCTGAATTCCATTCTTCATATTCAGCTTGTGTCGGAGTACGACCATATTTTACATCTGCATTATGTGCATTTGTGTTTATATAATATGGTCCTGTTTTGTCATTTACAACAGGATAGTTTACCCCACCGTCAATAGAAGCTTTTGTAGGTGCATTTGAACCTACTGGCGAAGCATTTTCCATACATGCAGAAAGCCCTAAAGACAATGCAGCTGCCGCAGAAATTGAAATTAATAATTTTTTATTTAATCTAAACATCATTACGCTTTTCCTTCTATTACTAACTCGCCATTGGCTTTACGCCCTAACTGAGAACGAATTTCAACGTGAGTTATTTTTCCGTCTTTTTCAACTTTCCATGTTTCAACTGCATTTCTATGATAAACAGCTTCAACCCCAACTACAAGAGTTTCTTGATCAATTGTTGGTTGTATATAACCTGCATCATCCATAGCACGAGAAGCAAGAATCAACTCCTGCCCCTTTTTGTATGTATGCATATAGCTCCAGCGTGTCCAACATTTAGGCAGTACTAAACCTTTGAGTTTTGCTTCAACATAGTTTTTCCCACCGTCAAATGAGATATCAACACCTGTAATTGTACCCATACCAGACCATGCAAGACCTTCGATTTCTACAATATCACCGTCTTCTAAGTCTGTCCAATCAATCTCCGGAGACGGAGAAGTAACAGTTGAATTTACTTCATTTGCATAGAAGTGTTGGATTGCTTTTCCAGTCGGCTTAAGAACTGTATATTTAGAAGTCTCTTCTTTACAGTACCAAGGCTCACTCGCGAAATCTAAACGGCGTAGCCATTTAACACATAAGTTACCTTCCCAACCCGGAACAAGTAAACGAATAGGATACCCTTGTTCAGGACGCAGTGCTTCACCGTTTTGTCCCCAAACAATCATAGCATCATCCCAAACTTTTTCCATAGGAATCGTTCT
>JAMORM010000159.1 GCA_027063585.1 Sulfurimonas sp.
TTCACCAAGTGCCAAACCAATTTCACGCTGTGCCATGGCAAAACGCGTTACAGAATCCATAATAAACAACACATCCCTGCCCTGATCTTTAAAATACTCAGCAACACTCATCGCTGCAAAAGCACCGTATTTACGCATTAAAGGCGAATCATCCGAGGTTGCCACCACTATGACGGTATTTGTTAAATCTCCGCCAAGATTTTTTTCTATAAACTCAGGAACTTCACGACCACGCTCACCTATAAGCGCTACAACTTTTATGGGGGCATCAGCTCCACGAACAATCATTCCCATCAATGTAGATTTTCCTACACCGCTTCCTGCAAAAATTCCGAGTTTTTGCCCTTTTCCACAGCTAAGCAACCCATCAATTGATTTAACACCTACAGAAAAAACTTCATCTATCATACCGCGTTTCATTGCGGCTATTGGCGCTTTGATAATTGGAGCAAGCTTTGCATCCTTTATACTGCCTTTACCATCAATAGGGCGCATAAATGGATCCACAACACGTCCTAAAAGAGCAGGCCCTACGGGAATATTTAATCCGGTAGCATCCAAAAATACTTTATCTCCTGATCGAAAACCCTCTACAAAAGAAAAAGGCGTAATAAAAAACAGATCTGCATCTATCTCCGTTACCATGCCAACAGTCTCTTGTCCCGTTGTATCTGAGACAATTTTCACCATGTCGCTGATGCTTACATGTAAACCCTTCGCCGTAATAATCGTTGCATTGATTTTAACAACCTCACCAAAAGAGACCGAATAATTTTTATTGGCGAGTTTCTCTTTTAGTGATGATAACGGCATATTTTAATATCTGTTTCCCGTAGGAGAATTTATAAGTGAAAAGAATTCACTTCGTGTTTTTTCATCTTTTTTGAAAAGTCCGCGAAGTGCTGAAGATGTTGTAGTTGAATTTATTTTTTCAACACCACGCATCTCCATACACATATGACGCGCCTGAATGACAACGCCAACACCTTTTGGTGCAATTGTATCCATAATGGCATCTGCTATCTGTTCTGTCAACTGCTCTTGAATCTGCATACGGCGGGAAAATACATTGACAACACGAGGAATTTTTGAAAGCCCAACAACCTTTCCATCGGGAATATAGGCTACATGTACGCGCCCTATAATAGGTAAAAGATGGTGCTCGCATGTAGAATAAAATTCTATATCTTTTACTAAAACCATTTCATCATTTGAAGTTGTAAAAAGGGCTTTTTTTAAAATCTCTGCCGGATCTTCTTTATATCCACCATAAATAAATTCATAGGCCTTTCGCACACGCGCAGGAGTATCAATCAGACCTTCTCTCTTTGGATCTTCTCCAACATGATGCATCATAACTTTTACTGCATTTTCAAATTCACTGTTTTTATTATCTGACAAGACTATACCTTTTAAAGTTTTAATTATGATAGAGTAGCAAGAATTTGCTGAAAAAATGATGTAATACCAATCCCCAAGAAGTACTTGAGGAAAATTTTTAGTGAATGAATATACTAGGAACAATAAGTGGGTATTTTTTCAGTTTACGGTAAATATGTTTTCTAATAACCTGACGTAAATCACCCTCTAAAGTTCTATGGCTTCCAATAAGTCCTGGTTTCATGTTAAGTAAGAAGTTTTCTAAAATTTCTTCTATCTCTTTTGCAAATGATTTATCTTTTTTATCGGCAACTAAACCAAATGATGTCACTTTTGGTTTTTCCATCATTTTTCCTGTTTGCTCACTTACCTGCGCGACAATCATTACAACACCGTCAGTTGCAAGTTTCTGACGATCCATAACTATGTCATCTTCAATTTCATAGTTATTTTGATTATCAATATAAGTTTTTCCTGTTTTTACAGTTTTAACTTTTCTCATATACTTTGGTGCAATCTCTATCTGCTCGCCATCTGTCATGAGAAGAATGTTTCGTTCAGGAACACCACACATCATACCAGTCTCTTTATGCTTCATTACATGATTGTATTCACCATGAATCGGCAAGAAAAACTTAGGATTTACAAGACGGAGCATTAATTTTTGCTCTTCTATTGATGCGTGTCCTGAAACGTGAAGATCTTTGTCATATGCTATTTTAGCCCCACATTTTTGTAGGTGGTTAAGCATCTGAGAAATAGAACCCTCATTCCCCGGAATAGCACGAGAAGAGAGAACAATCAAGTCATTTGGTTTGATTTTGATATGTCTATGCTCACCTATTGACATTCTAAACAATGCCGAGTTACCCTCACCTTGAGAACCGGTTGTCACAATAAGAATATCTTTATCATTCATATGTGCTACTTCATCAGGTTCTACAAATATATTTTTTGGTAATTTAATATAGTCATACTGCATAGCAACTTCAAGGTTTCGCTCCATTGAACGTCCAATGACACACACTTTACGACCATGCTTCACACCATATTGAATTGCTTGATACACACGGTGAATATTTGAGCTGAATGTTGAAAGAATTACTCTTCCATCTGCCTTACTAAACATACGATCAAATGCCGGTGCAACACTAAGCTCAGATGGTGTCGGATTAGGATTATGTGAGTTTGTTGAATCACTCATTAAACATAAAACACCCTTTTCACCATAATATGCTAAACGATGTAAATCTGCAGGATAGCCGTCAATCGGCGTATAATCAATTTTAAAATCACCCGTATGTATTACCGTACCGGCTTGCGTTGTAATGGCTAGTGATGAAGAGTCTAAAATTGAGTGTGTCATATGCATCCACTCAACTTCAAAGTCATTTCCTATTTTATATACTTTTCTTTTCTCAACAGGATTAAAATATTTTCTACTCTCTTTTAAATGGTGTTCATCAAATTTGTTTCCAATCATTGCCAAAGGCAGTGGCGTACCATATATAGGAAATTGTAATTCTCTAAAAAGATAAGGTACTGCTCCAATATGATCTTCATGGGCATGAGTAATTACAATACCGACAATCTTGTCTTTAATTTCATGAAGATATGTAAAATCAGGAATTAAAATATCAACTCCATGCATATCTTCATCTGGAAAGCTCATACCGACATCCACAAGAATTGCTTCATTGTCCGTTTCAAATACAGCAATATTTCCGCCTATTTCTCCCAATCCGCCAAGTGGTGTAACACGAACTTTTGCTTTTGAGTTTAAATCAAGCTTATAATGAGGATTAAGTCTCTGTTTTTGGGCTTCTTGGTTTTTTGCAACGAATACTTTTAATTTGTCATCAATAGGAGAAGCCCCTCTTTTTTGACGGCCACGACCCTTGTTTTTATTGTTATTTGTTCTTGGCTTTGCATTTGCATTTTTTTCACCGGCAGGCTTATTTTGATTGCCATTTGGTCTACGATTATTATTTTGTCTGCGGTTATTATTTGGTTTGCGTTGTTCTTGAGGCTTGCTTTGTACTGCCTCTTGTGTCTCTTCTGCCATCCAAACTCCTTGTTAATTTATAGAGTTGGTGATAGTCGTTAGTGTTTACCTGATGAGGACGAATCGTTAATGCAAGTTCTAATTCTATTAGAGCTTCTTGAAGTAGTTTCTTATCATATTTTGATGATAGATTTTTCACTAAAGTTTTGCGAGGCTGCGAAAATGCAACTCTTAGCATATCCTCGAATTCTTTATCATTTCTATCACGTTTTTTTTGTATAAGAAAAACAGCAGAATCTACTTTTGGCTGTGGGTCAAATGCAGTCGGAGGAACTTTTACAACAATTTGTGCTGTCCCCACACTTTGAGCTATAACACCCAAAGAACCAAATACTTTTTCACCCTCGGTTGCACAAAATTTTTCTGCTACTTCAAGTTGAACCATTACAAGTATATTTTTACACATAGGATCTGCGAGTGCTTTCAATATTATGTTCGTAGCAATATAATAGGGCAAATTTGCCACCAAATCATACGGCTCACTCACAAGTTCACTCTGCCAAGCTGTCAATACATCTCCACAATTTATATGGAGTCGCTTGGTAGCAATCTCTTCTTTAAATATACTTTGTAACAGTTTACATAAATCGGTATCTACCTCAAAAGCTTCTACACTTTTGACATCAACTAAAAATTTAGTTAAATCACCTAAGCCAGGCCCAATTTCTACGATTTTATTATCATTTTTGGGCATCGCTTCGACAATTTGTCTTAAAACTGATTGATCTTTAAGAAAGTTTTGTCCAAACTTCTTCTTTGCTACAACGCTTTCTCTATTCATGACACCATTCTATCTTCTTTTTACTTACAAAAAGGTAACAGAACAAAAAAAATTAATTTTTATACTAAAGCATTAATCTTTTCTTCTGAAACAGCAACTAAACGTCTCTGTAATCTTGATATTTCAGCTAAAAGTTCCTCTGCCGTTTTTTCCATTGCAGCATACTCTTCATT
>JAMORM010000160.1 GCA_027063585.1 Sulfurimonas sp.
AGGCTCAAAAAACTGATAGAAAAAGAGGGAATTTTAAAATTGTTAAATATCGGTATTTAGTAATCGTTTACTTCTTAGGAATATACTTACATAAATAATAAAAAGAAATATTAATATGAGGTATAATTTATGATTAATAAAATACAAAATGTGAAAAAAGAAGTTTCAAAAGTTGTAGTTGGTCAAGAGAAAATGATAGACTCTTTAATAATTGCACTTTTATGTGAAGGGCATATACTTATAGAAGGTGTTCCGGGGCTTGCAAAAACAACAACGGTAAATGCACTCTCAAAAGCATTGGGACTTGACTTTAAACGGGCACAGTTTACGCCTGATCTGCTCCCTTCAGACATTTTAGGTGCAGAAATATATGATCCGCAAAACAATCAGTTTAAAATTAAGAAAGGTCCAATTTTTACAAATCTTTTACTTGCGGATGAAATTAACCGTGCACCGGCAAAAGTACAATCGGCGTTGCTTGAAGTGATGCAGGAAAAACAAGTGACAATCGGTGATACGACATTTAAACTTGATTTACCGTTTTTTGTAATGGCGACACAAAACCCGGTAGAACAAGAAGGTGTGTATCAACTCCCTGAAGCACAACTTGACAGATTTATGCTCAAACTTGTTGTCGGTTACAATACAAAAAAAGAAGAACTTGAAATTGCACGAAGAATATCAAGCGGTAACTTTGAGACAATCAATCCCGTACTGAGTAAAAATGAACTAGAAGAGTTGAAAATAGCCGTAAGAAATATCCATGTAGACGAAGAAGTCGAAGAATATATGATAGAACTTGTCAATGCGACACGACATCCTGAAGAATACGGACTCGAAGAGGTCAAAGAGTATATTCAGTTCGGTGCATCTCCTCGTGTGAGTATTGATATGTTTAAAGCAGTCAAAGCGATGGCATTTATGCGAGGCAAAGATTTTGTAACGCCTGTTGATGTCGCATACATCGTAAAAGAGTTGATGCGTCATCGTATTGTACTTACATATGAGGCAGAAGCGGAAGGTATTACAACGGATGAAATCATTCAAAAAGTGCTTGAAACCGTAGCAATACCATAAAGGTTGTTGCAATGAGTAAACTACAAAAAATTCTTGTACGGGCTCGCCGTCAAGTTTTTAGTGAGATGGTCGGGAACAATCCGTCTATTTTTCAAGGCGAGGGCTATGATTTTATAGAACTGCGCGAGTATATGCCCGGTGATGATATTCGTCATATTGACTGGAATATTACGGCAAAACTGCAAAAGCCTTACATTAAAATTTTTCGCGAAGAGAGAGAATTAAATGTTGTCGTCGCTTCAATGCTCAACGGTAGCGTCTATTTCGGTTCTAAGCGATTCAAGCAGGATGTTATAGCAGAAGTGACGGCAATGTTGAGCTTCTCTACGATTAAAAACGGCGATTTACTGAGCACATACATTTTCAGCGATAAGTTGGAATCATTTTTAAAACCGAGTAAAAAGCTTTTTCAGGTACATAAGGCAGCAGATGAAATTTTGAACTTTGACCCTCTGAATAAAAAAGCAGACTATAAAGTTTTGGCAGACACTTTGTTCAAAAGGCTCAAACGCAAATCTTTGATTGTCATTGTCGGTGATTTTTTTGAAATTCCAGATTTTAAAGTATTGGCAAAAAAACATGAAGTGGTTGCCGTCATCGTAAGAGATAGACTGGAAGAGACACCGCCGTCGATGGGCTTTACTTCATTAGTAGATCCGGAGAGTGGGGCCGTGTTAGAGGGTGACTTTAATACCCAGACAGTCAAAGAGTATGCAAAAAAAGTGTTAATCCATGACAGAAAATTGTATGCAACATTTAGAAAACACCAGATTCGATTTACAAAAATCTATACAGACGGAAAAATCGGTGTTTCATTAAGAAGATTATTTGAGGGCAGATAAATGCAAAATTTAAAACAAAACGAAATTCCTTTGCATGATATTAAGCCGCTAATAGAGATACATGAATACTCATTATATTATTTTATCGGCGTGAGCCTTTTAGTAATTCTGATACTTTCAGGTTTTATATATTTAGCATATAAATGGGTTAAAAACAGGAAAAAATTCAATAAAAGAGCAGAACATTTTAAACAGCTAAATAAAATCGACTATGCCAATCCGAAAAAAGCGGCATATGATTTGACATTTTACGGAGCAACCTTTAAAGATGATAGTGAACGTCATTTAAAAGCGTATGAAAATATGTTAGAAAAATTAGAAAAATATAAATATAAAAAAAATGTAGAAAATTTTGATGCAGATACTTTACATGTAATAGATTTATTTAAGGGAATGATTGATGTTTGACGGTATATATTTTGAATTTCCCAAATTAATATTTATTATTTTCTTTTTTATCGCATGTGAGTCTTTATGTAAAATGAAACTGCCTTCAATTTACTTTCCGCATGCCTCGCAGTTTATGAAAAGTAATGTTGCCGCATCAAAATTACTTTTTTTCCTGAAATGGCTAACGATTATAATGATGATTTTGGCACTCATGTCGCCGGTAAAAGATGAGCCTTATGAGTTGAAGCCAAAACAGGGACATGAAATAGCTCTTATTTTAGATGCTTCGGGTTCTATGAAAGAGCGTGGTTTCGACCCTGCAAATCCCGGAGCTTCACGATTTGATGTCGTCAAGTCCATTGTAAAAGATTTTATAAACAAAAGAGCTAATGACAATATGGGGCTTGTGGTATTTGGTTCGTACTCATTTATCGCGTCACCGCTGACATACGACAAACATATACTTTCTCGTATAGTTTCTCAGTTAGAAGTCGGGATGGCAGGAAAATATACTGCTCTGTATGAGGCATTGGCACAAGGTGTAAACCTGTTAAAAATGAGTAAAGCAAAGTCAAAAGTGGCTATTTTGCTTACAGATGGATACTCAACGGCAGGCGTGGATAAAATTCCGCTTGATGTAGCCCTGGATATGGCAAAAAAAGAAGGTGTACGAGTATACCCCATCGGTGTCGGCGGAGATGGAGAATACAACAGAGCGGTACTACTTAAAATTGCAAAAGAGACAGGCGGGGTCGCTTTTGGCGCTTCAAATGCCTCTCAGTTAAAAGAAGTCTATAAAAAAATAGATGAGTTGGAAAAATCAGAAATAAAAAATGAGACATTTTCATACAAAAATTATTACTATTTTTACCCATTGTTTATAGCATTGTTGTCATTGCTGTTATATGTATATTTACGAAATAAAAGAGGGAGCGCAATATGAGTTTTTTACATCCGGAATTTTTATATTACATGTTGCCATTGATTTTTATACTTTTTGGACTTTTGTTAACGCAAAAAGAGTCTCATGCCGCATTTTTTTCAAGTGAAGTGATGCAAAAGTTAAGAGTCTCTTCAAATACTTTGACACTTAAAGCAAGAAATGCTTTCTTTTTCCTTATAGCCGTTTTGATGACCATTGCTTTGGCGGGACCGGTGATAAAAGACGGAAAAATTGAAGTAACGGCTAAGAGTGCTGACATAATGATAGCTTTAGATATATCGGATTCAATGCTCGCGGAGGATGTCTACCCGAACCGTTTAAAACTGGCAAAACAAAAGGCATTAGAACTGTTACGACTCGCCCCGAATGAGCGCATAGGCGTAATTGCATTTGCAAAAAACTCTTATTTGGTCTCACCGCTGAGTTTCGACCATGAGGCTGTTGCCTTTTTGCTCAAAAAACTTAATACAAACTCGATTACGGAGCAAGGTACTGATTTTATGTCGATG
>JAMORM010000161.1 GCA_027063585.1 Sulfurimonas sp.
AAAATACTTTCACTTGGTATAGTCGTAATATTTTTAGATAATCTGCTTTACAATGCCCTGAGTGCCGCAGGCGATACGAAAAGCTCTTTTTATATTAAACTCTCCTCTGCAGGTATGAATGCTTTTATGAATTATGTACTGATATTCGGGCATTTCGGCTTTGATGCGATGGGTATTGAAGGTGCTGCCATTGCAACGGTTATCTCCTATATATTTAATGTTATTGCTTACTATATTCTTATAAAAAAGATGAATTCAAGTCTGGATTTTATACCGATTATACGCACAAAAGATGTCAAAAGAGTGCTAAAAGTCGGCTGGAGTGCGGCGCTCGATCGTGGTATATCAAGTATGAGTTTTCTTGTTTTTGTCTCTATCATAACAGCATATGGAACGGCCGAACTTGCAGGCTATCAGGTCGGGCTTCGGGTTGAAGGTATTGCTTTTATGCCCGGTTTTGGTTTTGCTATTGCCGCTATGGCTTTGGTCGGACAAAATATAGGTGCAAAAAAGTTTGAACAGGCATATAATATGGGGATAATCTCAGGACGGATTGCTTACACGTTTATGGGAAGTGTTGGGCTTATTATGATACTTTTTCCTGAGTTTCTTGTGAGCTTTTTTACAAAAGACACCCTTACAATTGCTGTTGCGTCAAAGTATCTGATTTTAGTCGGTTTGGCTCAGATTCCACTTGCAATAATGTTTGTATATTCTGCCGCTCTTCGAGGTGCAGGGGCTACAAAAACAACACTGAAAGTCAATGTAACTTCATTATGGCTTTTTCGTGTTATTCCTTCATATATAGCTTATAAAATGGGTTTTGGGGTGGCTGTTATATTTATGATAATGAATATAGAAACCTTGATAAAAGGAATTATTTACTCTTATTTATATTCTAAAAAAGAGTGGCTCTATACCAAAGTCTGAATTTTCAGGCTTTGTGATTTGCCACAGTACTTGGTACAGTATGTCCGCTTGCCTGCATACTTAAAGTTTCTTTGTGCCTTTTATAATGTTCGCGTACGATTTGGGCGAGTTTTGCTGTTGTTTGTGTATTAATGAGTCCGTTATTTGCAATGTTATCCGCAAGGTTTTGTACCAGTTCATCTTGAGTTTTTTGCACTTTTTTTTTTAAATGAAAGCAGAAGTTCCTTGTTTACATGTAACGGCAGTGAGCCCAGAATACCGACATCATTTTGATTGTGAATGAGCAGTCCTGAGGTTGTGCCTCTGTCAAGCGTTAAAACTTGAAACAAGTAGAGTGTATGATAATTTAGTTGCTGGCGTAAATCCTTTTGTGATATTTATCTCCCTGTTCTTCGCCCTCTGCATTGGCAATACCTGGATTTAAATCAGCCATAATACGCCAGGATGAGGGTGTATTACGCAGTTGTGTCAAACTAATATGAATATGTACGGAAGGCACATGAGGATTATTTGGATGAATAATAGTGGAAATGGCTGTTGCACTTTTGAGATTTTTCTCCGAGTCATCGTCATAATGGACTTGTGAAAGTATGTCGAGTTTGTCTACAAATCTTTTTTGCAAAGTGCTTACTTGTTTATATGCTTCTTGGGCTTCTTTGGAACCTGATAAAATAAGTTTTATCATTATTATCCATAAATTTTTTTCTAATTTTAGCAGGGTAAAGTCTAATACGAAAATATTTACCTGTTGCTTCCGCCTTTTCTATGGGAGCCTTGGTACATATTTCCAGAACCTGAAGCGCTTTCTTGATTTTGTGAACCTTTTTTATACTGATATCTATTTTGCTTTTTTTGACCTGATTCACTGCCATAATTTTGTTGTGTTCTTTCTTTCATTTGTTGCATTTGTGCTTCATGCTGGGCAAAACTTTCATCTGCAAAACTTGCGCCTGCCAATAGTAGCAATACGATTAATACTTTTTTCATCTGTTTATCCTTGTGTTTGATAATGTAAGTATAATAGTTTTATGTTAGCAGATTGTTAGCAGTTAGATATTTTTTTTAGCAAGTTTAAGATAAAATCACAGTATGAATAAACAAGAGTATAAGCAAGCAGTAGAAAAATTAAATCTGTGGGCATATCATTATTATGTTTTGGATGACCCTATAATGACAGATGAGGTGTATGACAAGCTTTATAAAGAAGTGCAAGAGTATGAAGAACAACACCCTGAAGATATTTTAAAAAATTCTCCGACGCAGAGAGTAGGGGATGTTGTAAGTGAGGGTTTTGTAAAAGAGCCGCATCTCTCACGTATGTGGTCTTTAGAAGATATTTTTAATGCCCAGGAGTTGAAAAAATGGCTGGAAAAAACTTACCGCCTCGATAAAAACGTTACTTTTTACTGTGAACCGAAATATGACGGTGCTTCATTGAACCTTATTTATGAAAACGGAGAACTGCAAAAGGGTATTACCAGAGGAGACGGAAGAGTCGGCGAATTGATTACGCAAAATGTTAAAACGATTCGTACAATTCCTTTGAGTATAGAGCATAAAGAACTTATAGAAATTCGCGGAGAGGTCGTGATTTTTAAAGAGGAGTTTGATAAAATAAACAAAGAGCGTCTCAAAAACGGTGAACCGCCTTTTGCAAATCCGCGTAATGCAGCGGCGGGCAGTCTTCGTCAACTTGACCCGAGTATTACTGCTGCTCGTAATCTTGTTTTTTTGCCCTACGGTGTGGGTGTCAATACTCTACCTCATAAGCTTTTGAGTGATAAAATGACCTATATTTATGAACTTGGATTTCGTAAACCGCCGCTTCGTGCCGTAACAAAAGGCTATGATGAGATAGAAGCAATGTATGAGCGTATGAAAGAAGAACGCGAGAGTTACCCTATGATGCTTGACGGTATGGTGGTAAAAGTAAATGAAATAGCCGCGCAAATAGATATGGGTTATACGGTAAAGGTTCCGCGCTGGGCAGTAGCGTATAAATTTCCCGCAGTCGAGAAGATAACACGCCTAAAAGATATTATTTTACAGGTAGGACGTACCGGTGTTGTCACTCCTGTAGCCATAGTCGAGCCGACGGAGATAGAAGGTGCGGTAGTTGAGCGTGCAACACTGCATAATTTTGATGAGATAGAGCGTATGGACATCCGCATAGGAGACAAAGTCATTATTTTGAGAAGTGGGGATGTTATACCTAAAATTGTAAAAGTTTTGACACAAGAACGTAACGGGAGCGAGAAAAAAGTTGAACGTCCGACACACTGCCCTGTTTGCGGCAGTGAACTTCTACAAGAAGATGTGCTGATAAAATGTCAAAATCTTAAATGTGAAGCGCGTGTTGTAAATTCGATTATTTATTTTGCATCAAAACAGTGTCTCAATATTGATGGACTGGGTAATAAAATAGTAGAACAACTTTTTAATGCCGGACTTGTGAGAAGTGTACTTGATTTATTCTCACTTACAGAGGAAAAACTGTTGCAACTTGAAGGCTTTAAAGAGAAAAAAGCAAAAAATCTTTTAGATGCTATTGAGAGTGTTAAAGGTTGCGAGTTGTGGCGTTTTATCAATGCGCTTGGAATTGAGCATATTGGAGAAGTGGCTTCAAAAATGATAGCGGAAACTTTTGGACTAAGCTACTTACATGTAACGCAAGAACAGCTCATTGCTATTGATGGGATAGGCGAAGAGATGGCAGAGTCTTATTTGGAATTTATGCGGGTAAATGAAGATACCGTAGTGAAACTTCAAGAGATATTACAACCCGTAGCGCCGATAAAAAGAGAAGAAGCACAAGAGAACCCTTTTAAAGGAAAAAGAGTCGTACTCACAGGAACAATGAGTGAACCGCGGCCGGTTATAAAAGAAAAACTCGAAGCTTTAGGCGCAAAAGTAAGCGGCAGTGTGAGTAAAAAAACAGATTATGTCATATACGGAGAAGATGCAGGCAGTAAGTACGACAAGGCTGTAAGCTTGGGTGTAAAGACATTGAGCGAAGATGAGATGAGAGAAATACTTGCATGAGATTAGATAATTACCTTGTAGTAAAAGGCTTGAGTCAAAGTCGCAATAAAGCACAAGAAATAATCAAGGCAGGTTTGGTACATGTAGATGGAAAACTCGTTAAAAAACCGGCATTACAAGTACAGGAGAATGTTGAGGTTAAGATAGAAGAGCATAAGGCTTATGTTTCTCGTGCCGCATTAAAACTTGATGCGTTTCTAAATGAAATAGGCTTACATGTAAAGAATAAAACAGCTTTGGATATCGGCTCTTCTACCGGCGGTTTTACTCAAGTTTTGCTTGAACGCGGCGTAAAAGAGGTCAGTTGTGTAGATGTGGGACATGACCAGC
>JAMORM010000162.1 GCA_027063585.1 Sulfurimonas sp.
CAATACGTATGATCAGCCGGGAGTTGAGATAGGAAAGCAGATTTTAGTGAAAAAATTTCAAAAATAGTTAAGTGCCAGACCACAATAAATATGACATTTATTATGGTCTGGCACTTACTTTCTTTCAAGCATGTTTGTAATAATACCTTGTATAAATGCACCTAAAACGACGTAAAAACTAAGAACAAGTGTAAAAGTGATGCCGAAATAGCTTATCATCAACGGTAGCCAGGGTAGTTTTATGGAGCGGGCATATAAAAAGGCAACAATCAGTCCGTCCAAGGCTCCTTTTTTGCGCAGTTCTTCAAGCATCGGGTACCAGATGTAGCCGGGTCCATGACTTAAAATTCCGCCAAAAAGAGCGATGAACCAGCCTTTTACTCCGCTCTCTTTTCCTAAATGTTTTGCAATACTCTTTTCATCAATAAAACTATTGAGCAATGCCATGAGAAAAAATACAATCAACAAAATCGGTGCTATCATTTTTAAGAGCTTCAGGTTTGCATGTAGTGAGGCAAAGATTTTTTGCGGAGCATAAAAATAGAGTATGATGTAAAGTAATATGACTATGCTAAGCATAATCATTCCACTTTTTTTTGCCGTAGATTTTTTCTGACTCATGTAAAAAATCCATGCAGATAATGTAGCGTTATGACAGTTATCCAAGCAATAAGTATGGCAAAAATAATACTTAAAAGATTACGCACTATTGTAAATCTTGCACCGAAAATAGAAAATTCCAAAGGAAGCTGAATAATACCCAGTGTCACAAAAGAGAGAATAAAAGCTGTGACGGCATACATAGAAATGCCTTCTTGGAGCAATTCTCCTCCTATAATATAGCTCAAAAAGGGTTGCCCTACAGAGATGGCACCTGCCGTAGTTCCTATGAGTGTATCATGAATCACATTTTTATTAAAAAGCGTATGAATCATTTGCGGGGTAATAAATGTTTTAAAAAGCCCAACAAGCCCTATAACTGCTAAAAGTATAGGTGTTGTTATCCACAGGCTTTTTAAAGTATTTATGCCGGCTGTTTTTATTTTTTGTACTATCTTTGGTGTCATATTCTGATTATAAACTATAAAGCATTAAAAAATCACAAAATTACTTTTTTTAGATTATTTTTTGCATATTTACTTGAAAAGTTATACAATAAACAAAAGGGATAAAAGATGAATAAATTAGAAGCAGAAGATATTTATTATTTAATGGTTTTGGGGCGTGCGTTTGAATATGCAGCCAAAGAGAACTATATGAAAGGAAATATATCGGGATTTTTACATTTGGATATCGGGCAGGAAGGTTTTAGTGTTGCGGCTATAAAAGCCTTTGAAAAAGGCGATATTTTTTCTACTTATCGTGAGCATATTATGGCGATGGCACGAGACATTGAGACAAAAGCCATAATGGCAGAACTTTTTGGGAAACAAACTGGTGTAAGCGGCGGCAAGGGCGGAAGCATGCACCTGTTTGAACCTTCACGTTTTTTTTACGGAGGAGATGCTATTGTCGGCGGACATATACCAAATGCGGTAGGGTGTGCCTATGCAAGAGCTTTGCAGGGAAATGAAGACGGCGTGATGGTGATTTTTGGTGACGGTGCTACAAACGGCGGTGCCTTTTTTGAGTCGTTAAATATAGCTGCCACGCACAAACTTCCGTTGTTGTTTTTGTGTGAAAACAATGAATATGCTATCGGTACCAATATTAAACGTGCTGCACCGTTTCGCGAACAGGCAAAAAAAGCCGAGCCTTATATGTTGACATATACGGTAGACGGAATGGACGCAAAAGCCGTGTATGAAACAGTGAGAAAAGCACAAATACAAATACAAGAGGGACACGGTCCCGTATTTGTAGAGGCCTTTACATGTAGATATGAAGGACATTCCGTGAGTGATTCCAATGCTTACAGAAGTCCACAGGAGATGAATCACTGCAAGGTAAAAGACCCTTTGGAAAAATTTAAAAAAGAGCTACAAGAGAAGTGGCTCTGTAGTGAGAGAGAAATAAAAAGCATAGAGGCAAAGGCACAAAAAGCCGTAGATGAGGCGGTAGAATATGCCGAAAATTCACCGGAACCGGAGTTAGATGCTTTATTTGAAAATGTCTTTTATGAGGAGCGTAAGAATGTTGTATCGTGAAGCCCTAAATAAGGCACTTGATGAGGTGATGAATGCCGATGACACAGTTGTTACGCTGGGTGAAGATGTCGGACTTTACGGAGGAAGTTTTCGTGTTACCGAGGGCTTGGTGGAAAAATACGGAGAAAAAAGAGTCATTGATACACCCATAGCAGAGTTAAGCATTGTCGGGAATGCTGTCGGTATGGCTATAGGCGGATTACGACCCGTTGCAGAGATAATGACGGGAAATTTTTCACTGCTTGCTTTTGATCAGATTATAAATCATATGGCAAAACTGCGTTATATGAGTAACGGGAAGATTACATTACCAATGGTAGTACGTTTTCCCCAAGGAGTCAGTCGTCAACTCGCCGCTCAGCATAGCGAAAGTTATGAGCAGATGTTGTCTGCTGTACCGGGATTGCGGGTGTTGAGCGTCAGTGATGTCAATTATGCATATCATGCACTCAAGTATGCTGTTCTTTCGGATGACCCTGTTATATTTATAGAACATGAACTGCTATATAATAAAAAAGGTGAGGTTAATTTTTCACAAAATCTTGACCCTTTTAAAGCCAGAATTGCCAAAGAGGGCAGTGATATAACGATAGTGAGTTATTTGAAAATGGTTGATGACGTGATGTTGGCGGTTCCAGAGATAGAAAAAGAGCTGGGGTGTTCTTGTGAAGTGATAGACTTGTGTTCTTTAAATCCTGTAGATTATGAATCATTAAAACACTCCATAGAAAAAACTTCTCGTCTTGTAATGGTAGAAGAAGATCATAAAACAGGTGGCTACGGTGCGCAGATAGTTTCCTGGGCGGCTGAGGAGATGTTTTATACACTTGATGCACCGCCACTGCGTTTGGCAGGAGAAGATGTCCCGATTCCTTATAATAGAAGTTTAGAATTGGCAAGTATTCCTACACCGGAGTCTATTACGCGTGATATTGTGACGTGGGGAAAGAAAAACGATGTATGAAATAGTTATGCCACAGCTCTCAGACTCGATGGATGAAGGCAAGCTTATAAGCTGGAAAGTCAAAGAGGGACAAAAAGTAGGTATCGGGGATGTCATTGCAGAAGTTGAGAGCGACAAGGCAATTATGGAGGTACAGACTTTTAAAGATGGTGTTGTCAAAGAAATAAGAGCTAAAGAAGGTGATATAGTTCCCGTAGGAGAAGTTATAGCAATAATAGCAACAGATGATATTTCGCAGAGAGAAGAAAAAAAAGCACTCAACGAGCAAAAAATTGCAGTACAAGAAAAGCCCGTACAAAAGTCAAAGCCGGAAATAAAACAAGAAGTAAAATCTGAACTCAAACAGCAGACACCTGTCATAGAACATGTATCTAAAGAATTTACAGGCAGTATATCTCCAAAAGCAAGAGCCAAAGCTGCACAATACGGCGTTGATATACAAACAATCGTTCAAAAAACAGCAAAAACAGTGTTACATGTAAACGATGTGCAAAGCTATTTACGGGAGCATTATTTCACGTCAAAAGCATTACGACTTTTAGATATGTACGGCTTAGATATTTCAGAATTTTCGCTTAATCATAAAATAGATGCAACAGAAATTCAAGAGTTTATCAACAAAAATGAAACACCGCTGCCTCAAGTATTGACTCAAATGCAAAAAGCAATAATTGCCAGTGTCACTGCTTCTGCGCAAAAGCCGGTCTATCATCTGTATGAGTCTATTGATGCAACATTATTTATACAAAATGATACATACAGTATGACCGTATGGTTGATTAAAATTTTTGCAAAAGTAATGATGATACATGAAGCATTTCGTTCACGTCTGCATAATGATGCGCTTATCGTTACGCCTAATGCCTCTATTGCCATAGCCGTAGCAGATAATAAGAACCTTTATATGCCGGTTATAAAAGATGCAAATACTTTGTCAATCAGTGAGATTGCAAAAGAGCTTGCGGGATTTAAGAAAAAACTTCAAGAGAACGCTTTTAGCGTAAAAGATATGCAAGGTTCCAGCTTTGGTATTTCAAATCTCGGTATGCTCGGCGTAGAGCGTTTTGATGCAATGATTAACAAAGAAGATACAGCAATTGCTGCTATAGGAACACTCAAAGATGATAAAATTTCCGTAACATTAACGATTGACCATAGAC
>JAMORM010000163.1 GCA_027063585.1 Sulfurimonas sp.
CTCGAAGAGGAGTTGTATTTAAATGATGAATTGGCATTACAGGAAAGTGTTGTCCAAGTCCCCAGTAATCAGGTAAACTTTGAAATATTGAAGCATTGATTAGATAGCGCTCTTGAAGTTTTATCTGCAGTTGTTCAAGTTCATTTGTCGGGTTGGCTGATTTTAAATAGAGCGCTTTTTTTATAATGTTATGTACTAGTATCTCTGCATTTGAGCGGTCTTGTAAATCAATGTAGCCTAAATCAAAAAGAGTAAATAAGGATTCCATATGATCAAGTGCATCATGTAAATACTCTATACAATTTGCATTATTTAAAAGACGGTTAAGCTCTATCAACTCTTCTATAAGAGGAGGATTTGTCTGTTTAAAATTTAAAAGTTTTTCTTGATAATCTTGCGTGAAAAGCTCCAAAACAGGTGTAATAAGAACCGCATGTGAAGCTGCAACGAATCTTCCTGATTCTGTGAAAATATCAGGATGTGCAACATTTTTTGCATCCATAATTTCACTCAGTAAAAAGACAACAGAACTCGAAAATTCATCTATCGAGTAGTTGCGTGCATTTGATTTTATATGTTGGTCATACTCAACAGCAAGACCACCACCGATATTAATACTTGAGAGTGAGTCTGCTCCCATTTTTTTAAGTTCTGCATAAATATTTCCAGCTTCACGAAGTGCTTTTTTTAGTGGTGCAATATCTGACATTTGAGAGCCTATATGAAAATGAATCATTTTAAGTTGAGGGATTAAATTTGCATTTTTTAACAACTTTACAGCTTCAATAATTTCTGTGGAAGTCAGTCCAAATTTTGCATCCATTCCACCGCTTTTTGCCCAAATACCACTTCCGGCACTATGTAATCTGACTCGTATCCCAATATTTGGAACCTTCAAATTACATTTAGAAGCTACTTTAATAATAGTTTCGAGTTCGTTAAGCCCTTCAATCGTCATAGTAATATTGTGACCGCTTTGTGCTGCAATGAAGCCAAGTGTAAGCATCTCTTCGTCTTTAAAACCGTTAACGGTAATGTTTGCACCATCAATTGTTTTACTCATGGCTAAAATGAGTTCAGCTTTACTTCCGGCTTCCAGTCCATAATTGTATTTTTTTCCTTGAGAGGTTATTGCTTCAACGGCTGCAGGAAATTGATTTACTTTTAAAGGAAAAACAGCATTAAATTTTCCTTGATAATTGTTTTCTTCAATAGCTTTTTCAAAATAATTGTAAAGTGTTTTTATTTGTCTTTGTACTAAATGAGGAAATCTTAAAAGAATTGGACCTTTTACATCATTAGAGCGTATATTGTTGATTATTTCAAGTAAAGAAGGCATAGATTTATAATTAAGTTTTATCTCTCCATCTTCTATAATAAAATTTTTATTTGCCCAAATATCAAGACCAAAATTATTCATAGCTCTTTGTTCCGTTTTTAAAAACTGTCTAGTTTCATGACAGACTCTGTTTTATTTTCTAAATCTTTTACCCAAATTGTTCCATTATTCATTTCATTTGTACCAATGACACAGCAATATTTTGCATTTATTTTATCAGCACTTTTAAGATGATTTTTTAAATTTTTTGCTTTGAAGTCACAAACCGCTTTATCCGTCGCTCGTTTTTTATGTGTAAGAAAAACAATAGTATCTATGGCTTCATCATCCATAGCACCAAGATAATATCCTTCTCTTGATTCTTGGGGCATTTCAATGAGTTCTAAAAGTCTTTCAATCCCCATAGCAAAACCAACGGCAGGTGTAGGGCGTCCATCTAAAAATTCTACGAGCCTGTCATATCGTCCTCCGCCGGCAATAGCACTTTGACTCCCAATGTTGTCACTGACAAACTCAAAAGCAGTCTTTGAATAGTAATCAAGTCCACGCACAAGATTTGTATCTATTTCATACTTGATGTCATTATCATCAAGTATTTTTTTGAGTTTGCTAAAATCATTCTCGCATTCTTCACATAACGCATTTATGAGTTTAGGAGCATTTTCATATAAAGACCGGCATTTTTCATTTTTACAATCAAGTACACGAATAGGATTTGTGCTTTTTCTACGTTTACAATCTTGGCAAATTTCATCTTCAACACTTTCGATAAAAGAAATAAGAGCATCACGGTACTGAGGCATACAGTTATTGTCCCCTAAGGAGTTGAGCTGTAATCTATACCCGATACCAAGTGCTTTTAAAATGTCACTTGCCATCATAATCATATTGGCATCTTCATAGACGCTTGCAACACCGAAACTTTCGACGCCAAACTGATGAAATTCTCTTAGACGGCCTTTTTGCGGTCTTTCGTATCGAAACATAGGACCATGATAAAAAAAGCGGTGTATTCCTCCGGCTTTGTCAAGTTTTTTTTGAATAAATGCTCGTACAACACCTGCTGTTCCCTCAGGACGCAAACAAACATCGTTTTCACCTTTGTCTATAAATTGATACATCTCTTTTCCGACAATATCACTGCTCTCACCGACACTACGCTTAAAGAGTGCCGTTTCTTCTAACAGTGGCGTTTCTATATAGTAAAAACCATATTTCTTTGCTATATCTGTTGCTATATCTAAAAAATAAGTAAACCGTTTCGATTCATTTTCATCGAGTATATCATTCATTCCTCTGAGAGATTTAATCATTTGCAATATCCTTTAATATTTCTTCTGTTATCTTATTTATGGGTTTTGTTGCATCAATTTCGATAAGTGTTAAGCCTAGAAACTCACTTGCTTTTTTGATGTTTTCTTGAATTTGAAGCAAATATTCACTGCCTCGAAGCTCTATGCCGTCAAGTTCTTTTTGTGACAGTCTGTATTGTAATTCTTCTTTTGTAAGACGAAGTAAAAAGATTTTTTTTGGGTATATTTTTTTTGTTGCGAAGTCATTAAGCATCACTAAATCTTTTGTATTTATATCTGTCTGCGTCAAAGCATAGGCTACCCCGCTAACTGCACTTCGATCAGAAATTATCATTTTATCAAGATTTGGTTCTATTATTTCTGTTATATGTTCTGCTCTATCTGCAAGAAAAAGGAGAAATTCTGCTCTTGTACTTTTAGTTTTTGCACTTAAAACAAGTGCACGAATTTCTTTCCCTATCACAGTGCCTCCTGGTTCTTTCGTTATTATGGCATCAGGAAAATGATTTTTTAAAGCGGCAATCTGTGTACTTTTTCCAGCCGTATCAATACCTTCAATTGCAATATACATCAGTTGAGGCTCCCTATAATTTTTTGTACTTCTTTTGGCAATAAATGATCTGTTTTTCCGTTAAATTTCAATAAATTTCTTACAATGGAAGAGCTGATAAAAGCATGTTTGAGTTTTGGCATCAAGTACACGGTTTCTATTGTCTCATCAAGAGAGTTGTTTAAATAGCCTAATTGTAATTCATATTCAAAATCACTGACAGCACGAAGTCCGCGTATAAGAACTCCTGCGTCATGTTCATGCGCCAATTCTACGGTCAGGTTGTTAAATCCGACTACCCGAACACCATCTAATTTTTTGACAGCAATCTGTGTCATGTTTATTCTTTGTTCAAGTGTAAACATTGGATTTTTATCTTTTGACTCGGCAACAGCGATTATTACTTCATCAAACAAATTTTTTGCACGCTCAATGATGTCAAAATGTCCATTGGTTATAGGATCAAACGTTCCAGGATATAAAGCAGTTTTACGACTCTTCAACTTGCCACCTTTTATATAAATTATTTTCAATGCCCAGCAAATCAAACCATTTTCCGACGACAAAGTTTTCCATATCCTCTAAGCTTTGTTGCTGGGAATAATATGCCATAACAGGCGGTGCAATAATAATTCCCAACTGGGAGAGTTTATGCATATTTTCCAAAGCAATAGCAGAAAACGGCATTTCTCTGGGTGCTAAAATAAGCTTTTTTTGCTCTTTTATCATCACTGAGGCACATCGTGTAATTAAATTGTCTGCAATACCACAGGCTATTTTGGCTAAGGTATTCATAGAACACGGTGCGATGATCATAGCATCAACGCCAAAAGAACCGGATGCGACAGAAGCCGATATATCATTGTTGTTATGTGTTGTTACATCATCCATTTCATTTGAAAGTACAACTTGAGAGTTTTGTGACATTATCAAATGTTTTTCGACAGATTTTGGAAGCAAACGGAGTGTTTTTAACCCAAGATTCACACCGCTTGCTCC
>JAMORM010000164.1 GCA_027063585.1 Sulfurimonas sp.
CCCTTCCAAAACTTCGAGCTTGGCCACATCCAAAATTTCGCTTGCAGTCATCGGAGGAAGAATATAGCGAAGTCTATTTGCTATCATACTTTTACCGCATCCAGGACTGCCTTCTAAAATTATATTGTGAAATCCTGCCGCTGCTATTAAAGCCGCTCTTTTTGCAACATCCTGCCCTTTCACGTCTATAAAATCTTCCAAATACTCTTTAACATAATAATATTTTTGTGTATCAATATCATAATGCGGATAATTAATCTCACTTTGTTCGATATTTGGCAAGGCAGTTTCTTGATTTTTGAGTATTTCCACTGCTTCTGTTAAACTTTTTACACCATAAAACGAAACATTTGGTATTTTAGAAAGTTTTTGAAGTGATTCAAAAGGTACTATTGCCTGAGATATCAAACCTTGATTAGCAAGCGAAAGTATCAAAGGATAAAGCTGTATATTTTCTTTTACACTTCCATCAAGCCCTAATTCTCCAAATACAAACCAATGACTCAAATCAACATCACTCTCATTCAAAAGTATAAGCACTGCCATACTTAAATCAAACTGCGAACCTGATTTTGCAAGTTCTGATGGAGCGAGTAAAAATGTGATTCGTTTAGGAGGAAATGAAAAATCATTACTTAAGAGTGCAGATTTCACTCGTTCTTTTGATTCCGTAATAGCAGTAGAAGCCATCCCTACTATTGAAAATGACGGTAAGCCTTTTGTCAATGTTGATTCTACATCAACAACTTTCGCATCAACACCTTCATATGTTGCACAACGAACTTTTTTCATAGAACCAACCTTTTTTTTAATTGGTTCAATGGTAGCCTATTACTTTACATGTAAGGAATAAAATGACAATTTGCCATATTATTTCTTATGTTTTCTCTCTTTTTGCATTTTTTTATACTCTTTTTCAAACTTCTTTCGACGAGCATAAGAGAGTTTATCTATAAAAAGTATCCCCTCTAAATGATCCATTTCATGCTGAATTGCAATAGCCAAAAGCCCATCTGCTTCAAGTGTTTTTGTATTACCATATCTGTCTTGATAGTTTATAACAACATTATCATAACGCTTGATATCTTCATAAAATTGAGGGACACTCAAACACCCCTCTTGGTAAGTTGTCTCACCACTTTTATGCGTCATGACCGGATTGATTATTTCAAGCAAATTTTCCGGAGGCTGCTCGCCATCTTCATCCGGAATATTTAAAATAAGTGCCCGAATTGGATGCGCAATCTGAATTGCGGCAAGCCCTATACCGTTTGTATTTATCATTAATGGGTTCATCGCATCTAAAAGTTTATGTAATGAAGCATCAAATTCTTTAACTTCTTTAGACTTTTCTCGTAATCTTTTATCCGGATATTCAACTATATTTAACTTCATTTTCTAAAAATATTTCCTGTTCTTATGATCTTAACGAAACGGCATAATCCATATTTTTTTGCTCATAAGCTTTTTGTATGCCATCCATTGCACTTACTACAATCTCTTCGACTGAATGCTCAGAATCTATATCTGTCACACCGATGGAAATTTTTAACTGAATCTCCCTGTCTGCCAAAAAGAAGTTAGAGTTTGAAACCAAATCACATAATCTTTCACTTGCTTTTTTAGCACTTTCAATATCTGTATGCTTTAAGAGCATTGCAAAAACACCGTTTCCGTAATGCGCAACTATATCACTTCGTCTTGACGTTTTTAAAAGAAGTCTGGCGATTGTTCTTGTCATCAGCAAAACCGCTTTATCATTGTTTACGCTTTTTTTAAGCTCACGAGAAAGTTCTATCATAATAAGCGAACTCTTATGATTAAACTCTTTAATAAGCCCAATTTCCTGCTCAATTTTAGTGAGTAGATAGCGTTTGTTGTAAACACCAAATTTATTGTCAAATATAGTCTCATTCTCAACACTTTTAACAATCTTGGCTGTATCGTCATAGATAGTTTTCATTTGAGAACTTTGTGTTTTCAAAATTGAATTAAGCTTGGAAACATCCCCTTCTAAAATACCAATAACATTCAATGCGGCTTTGACTTCTGGTGTACTCTCAAGCTCTTTTTTTCTTTTTTCTAAAATCTTTGTCATCAAAGACATATTTTTATAAAGATTAGCAGTAACAGTGAGTATGCTTTTTATTGAAGAGAATCCCTGTTTAAGGTTTTGTTCTAAAAGAATAGTGTTTTCATCGTCATCATTCTCTTCAAGTTCTAAAATTGAATGGATCTGTTTACGAAGGTTTTCACTCTTATCTTCTAGCAATCTGTCAAAATAGAGTGAAAAGTTGTTTGGCGTAGGTGGTAAATTATCTGCTATTAGTGCATTCAAAACCTCTTTGGCATAGATTTCGATATCGCTTGAAGAGTTGTCTATATTTAAACTTTTTATAGCAGGTGACTTTGTTCCTGATGTTGCATTAGAGCTATCATGACTTTTTTTTACTCTTGTTTTCATAACACCTGCCATATTAACTCCTTACTCTTTGTTGTTTTTAACTAAAACTTCATCAATCATACCATAATCTTTTGCCTCAGCAGCACTCATAAAGTTATCACGGTCTGTGTCTTTTTCAATGGTTTTAATACTTTGCCCTGTATTTTTAGCCAATATACCGTTCAGTTCTTTTTTCATACGAAGAATCTCTTCTGCTTGAATCGCTATATCAGTTGCTTGACCCTGCGCACCGCCAAGAGGCTGATGTATCATAATTCTAGCATGAGGCAATGCATAACGCTTGCCTTTTGCACCGCATGAAAGTAAAAAAGCGCCCATTGAGGCAGCCTGACCTATACAAATCGTAGCAACATTGGGACGAATATAGTTCATCGTATCAAAAATAGCCATTCCCGCAGTTACAACCCCACCCGGAGAGTTAATGTAAAAATAAATATCTTTTTCAGGGTCTTCTGCTTCAAGAAATAAAAACTGTGCAACAATTGTTGAAGCCACAGCATCATTCACTTCCCCGCTAAGCATAACGATTCTATCTTTTAAAAGACGCGAAAAGATATCGTAAGAACGTTCACCGCGCCCCGTCTTTTCAACTACATAAGGAATATAACTCATGACTTACGCTTCTAGCTTTTCATTTAAAAGTGTTGTTAAAACTTTATCTTCCACCATTGACATTTGGATTGCAGGAAGGTATCCGGCCTCTTTATAATGCTCATACGCTTTTTGAGGGTCTTGACCTGTTTGCATTGCTTCAAAATAAATAGTCTGCATCACTTCCTGCTCTTCAACTTTTACACCCATTTCTTGTGCTAAAGCATCTATGATAAAGGTAGCTTTTACACTTTTCATTGCATCATCACGGAAACTTTCACGAAGTTCTTCTAATTTTTCAGGGTTTTCGCGAAGTTCTTTAATTTCATCTTCACTCATTTGAGATGCTTTTTTATTGACCGCCATATCAATTTCTTGTTCTACAACAAACTCCGGTAAATCAAAATCAATTTTTTCAACTAATGTTTCTAAAAGTTTCGGCTTTAACTCTTCATTGTAAAGTTTTGCAAGTTTTTCTTGTTCAAGTGCTTTTTTAACTTCTTCTTTTAATTTTTCAAGCGTTGCATCTTCTTCACCAGGAAGCAGTTTTTTTGCTAACTCGTCGTCAATGACAACCTCATCTTTTACTTTAACACCGTTTACTTTGACTTTAAACTCTGCATCTTTACCTGCGAGTGTGTCTGAACCGTAATTTTCAGGGAAAGTTACATTAATAGTAACCTCTTCATCTCTTTTTACACCGATTAACTGGTCTTCAAAACCTGGAATAAACTGTCCAGAGCCAAGTTTGAGTTCAAAATTCTCTGCAGCACCGCCTTCAAAAGCTTCTCCACCTATAAAACCTTCAAAATCAATAACGGCAGTATCACCCTCTTTCATTTTACGATTACGTTTGATATCAACTAAAGGTGCCTGATTCTCAGCAATCTCTTTAATTCTTTCTTCAACTTCTTTGTCTGTCACTTCAGGTTTTTTAAAATCAGGAACTAAAGATTTAACATCAGCTAAATCTATTTGAGGGCGCATTGCTACTTTTACAGCTACTTCGATTTTATCATCACTTTTATCAAATTTAGAAATAGTCGGCTCACCAATTAATGATGCATTGTCAATATCCAACTCTTGTAAACCTTTTGCAAGTACTTCACGAAGTGCTTCAGCTTCA
>JAMORM010000165.1 GCA_027063585.1 Sulfurimonas sp.
ATTGCCTGTTCACGAGTAAGTTTTGAAACCGGAGGCAGGACACCAAAAGCATCAGCAGATAAGAAGATAATATTTTGAGGATGTCCCGCCATTAAATCGGGTTTGTGGTTTTTAATGTGTTCAATCGGGTAAGAAACACGGGTATTTTCAGTTTTTGAATCATCTTCATAGTCGACTTCACCTTCACCGTACATAACAACGTTTTCAAGGAGTGCATCTTTTGTAATTGCACCGTAAATTTCAGGTTCGCTTTTTGCGTCAAGGTTAATGACTTTTGCGTAACATCCACCCTCAAAGTTAAACACGCCGTAGTCATCCCAGCCATGCTCATCATCACCTATTAAAGCACGTTTTGGGTCAGTTGAAAGTGTAGTTTTTCCTGTTCCGCTCAGTCCGAAGAAGAGTGCAGTATCATTTTTTTCTCCTACATTTGCAGAACAGTGCATAGAGAGTTTACCATCAAGCGGCAACCAGTAGTTCATCATAGAAAAAATACCTTTTTTCAATTCACCGCCGTACCATGTACCGCCGATGATTGCTATATTTCTTTCAACATCAAAAAGAACAAATACTTCAGAATTCATTCCGTGTTCTTTCCACTTTTCATTGACAGCTTTACAAGCATTTAAAACGGTAAAGTCTGATTTAAATACTTCTAGTTCTGAAGGCGTAGGGCGGATAAACATATTTTTAACAAAGTGTGACTGCCAAGCAATCTCTGTCACAAAACGAATAGATTTTTTTGAAGCGGGACTTGCACCGCTGTAGACATCAGTAACATAAAGGTCTTTTCCTGAGAGTTGTTCACGTGAAAGTTCTAAAAGTTCATTGAAGATTTCTTCACTGATTTTCTGGTTAACGTCACCCCATGCAATATATTTATTTGACGGTGCTCGGTCAACAAAATATTTGTCTTTTGGTGAACGACCCGTGAATATACCAGTGTCAACAGCAGTTGCACCTGTTTTCGTTTCTCTGACTTCGCCATTTTCAAGTTCATGTTTAATTAACTCATCATAGCTAAGGTTATGATAAACCTTTCCTAGGTTATTAAGTCCTAAATCTTCTAATTCTTTTGTTAAGTTCATAGTTTACCTTGTGGTATATATAGTAGACGCAATTATACTACTTCTAAACCTAAATTAAAAGTAAAATATTTAGTTTTTTAAAATATTTAAAAAAGAAAATTACTTTAAGGATTTTTTGATAGAATTTTACTCTTCATTCATGAAGCTCGATTAACTCAGTGGTAGAGTACTACCTCGACAAGGTAGGAGTCACTGGTTCAAATCCAGTATCGAGCACCATCTACAAAATTTCACAAAATAATTCATTTGCAACTAAATTTTTATTTCTTTTTATTCCAAAAGCTGTATAATCATAAAAACAAAGGAGTATAAGATGGAAAAAAAAGTTATTATTGAAGGCAATATCTCTATAGTAAGTTTGAGTAATGTCGGAAATCTGCAAGAATATAATATTGAAAGTGAAGAAATAAACGAAGAATCAGAAATTAAAAGTATTATGGAAGAAATAGATGCATATGCACAAAGCGGTGAGCTTGATGTTATGGCAGATGTTTGTACATATAAAGTAATAAACGGCGAAGATATCGAATATTTGGCTGTAGCAGATGAAGATAATAATGAAAAAGAAATTTCTCTTGATTCTTTTAAGCTGGTAAATAAAGATACACATGAAATGCATAATCTTTTAAATCGTGCGAGTGTGGGAGATGTTATTTATTTGAGAAAAGAGCAAGGTAAAGCAAATATTACATTGAGTTTGGAAGTGCAAAATAATGAAACGATGAGCCTTTGTTATTTTGACTGTAGTGTTGATATGGATGAGTATGATTTATTAAGAGAGAGTTATTACGATACTGTTTGTGACACATTTTTACCTGAAACACTTTCTGTAAAAGAGAATAAAGCAAGTGTAGAAAATTTTCTTTTTGAACCGCAAATTATTTATGGCGAATTGTATAAAATGGTTGTAAATGAAGAAGGAATAAAATCGTTACAAAGAATAGAAATTCCAGGATATTATTTTCAAGATGCTCAAAGGGGAATTGACGAGTAGTTAAATGGTGGAGCTGTGCGGAATCGAACCGCAGTCCGAAACCTGGCTACTCCCAACGTCTACATGCTTAGAAAGGTTGTTTAATCTCATCTTGCTTCACACAACCTGCAAAGCTACGCAAGACTAGTCTCAAGGATTCGTCTTGAGCTGAGACAGACTCAAGATATATCTAAATGAAGGGTTATACTTCGAGTCCTGCTTATTTAGAATCCACAGGTGAAGCAGCCCGCCTCTTACGAGGGGTTAAAACTTAAGCTACTGCTAAAGCTGGGCGATAATTTGTATTGTTTGCGTTTAAGCAATTGTGAGCCGTCTAACGGAATGCTCAGTCCGACATGCAGTTGAGAGCCACCAGATCCCGTCGAAACCAGGTCAGCCCCATATTGATTACTTATTTTAAAGTAATATTATATTATATCAAAATTTTATGTTTAATAGTAAATAAAGTTTAGGAAAATGATATAAAAAGTGGTGGCCTGTCTCGGAATCGAACCAAGGACACAGTGATTTTCAGTCACTTGCTCTACCGACTGAGCTAACAGGCCATAATATAAGTTTCTTAAAAAGTGGTGGCCTGTCTCGGAATCGAACCAAGGACACAGTGATTTTCAGTCACTTGCTCTACCGACTGAGCTAACAGGCCATCTTTTAAAGAGCGAAAGTATATCCCATGGGTACTGAAAGTTAGCTTATAATGAAAAAAAGGGTTTATTTTAATGGAATGGACCATTTTGCATAATAAGCAATAAGTCTCAGTGTCAGTGCTACAAAAAAGAGTATGGAAATATTCGTATATGTGGTTACATGTAAGATATGCAGGAGATATAAAATAATGGCAATCAAAATGGAAACTGTACCATAAAATCCTGTTTTTAAAACAAAAGGAACTTCATTTATAATGACGTCACGGGCAATTCCTCCACCGACTGCGGTAAGAAAAGCCATTGCAATTATGCCGGTAAGGTTTAAACTGTTCTCAATAGCGATAAGTGCGCCGGAGATACTAAAAGAGACCAACCCGATAGAATCACTTAAAATAAAGAGTGCTTTGTTCTCAATAGAGTTGCGTTTATGAAATTTAAAAATGATTAACAACAGCAAAACGCCAAGAACTATGAGTGCGGGATAATTATGAGAGAAGGTAAAAGGAATTTTATTGACCGTGACATCTCTCATTATACCTCCGCCTAAAGCGGTTAAAAAGGTTGCAATTAAAACACCGAGCAGATCAAGTTTGTTCTTTGCCGCAACAAAAAATCCACTCATAGAAAAAGCAATAATGCCTATGTACTCTGCGATTTCAAACACAGTGCAAGTCCTTCAACAATTGTGGTTTTTTCTAAGTTTTTGATTTTCTCTTCAAGTTTGTTTACATCATCATCGGGCAGTATCTCTAATGATTTTTGCAAAATGATTTTTCCCTCATCATAATGCTCATTAACCTCGTGAATGGTTACACCGCTTTTTTTCTCATTGTTTTTGATGACAGCTTCATGCACAAATCTTCCATACATGCCAGCTCCGCCATATTTTGGCAGTAATGAAGGATGAGAATTGATGGTTTTGAAGTTACATGTAAGTTTAGAAGGGATTTTTTTCATATAGCCGGATAAAAAAATATATTCGCAATTATGCTTTTTGAGTAGTTCATAAAGCGCGTTGTCAGGATCATCATGTGTTTTTGCATTGATGAGTTTACATGTAAGGTCATAATCTTTTGCTTTTTGTAATACTTTTGCCTCTGTATTGTTTGAGACAACGAGTGTAATGTTTAGGGGGAGAATCCCTTTATTGACAGCCTCGACGATTGCATCAAGCCCACTGCCGTTATGGGATGCAAAAACTGCTATATTTTTCATAGTTTTATCTGATTTTGAGTGTAATGAGTGCTAAGATATTTGAGAGAATGGCTATAATCCAAAACCTGACAATAATTTTATTTTCTGCCCATTTTTTCATCTCAAAATGGTGATGAATCGGCGCCATTAAAAAGACCCGTTTTTTTCGCAGTTTATAACTGCCTACCTGTAAAATTACAGAGAGCGTTTCTATAACGAATATA
>JAMORM010000166.1 GCA_027063585.1 Sulfurimonas sp.
TTCTCGCAAATCTGTATCGGTAACAATACCGTAACTATCGGCATCATCTACAATAATACAGGTTGATTTTACCTTTTTCATCTCTTTAAGAGCATCATATATACTAACTTCAGATTTGACAATACAGGCTTTGTGCAGATAAATATCTTCAACTTTGGAGACAAGAAACGGAGTAAATTGACTTTGTCCGGCATACTCTTTAAGCTGCTGATGTCGTGAAACAAAATCTTGTAGAAAATAGTGTTGTATGCGTTTGTTTTGTATCAAATCAAGAAAATCGTCTTTTTTAATTTCATAACAAATTAAATCTTCACTCACTACAAACTTGCTTTGTGTTTCACCATAGATTAAAGCATCAGCATCAAAACTGTCACCTTCACCGTAAACCGTATGAATATTACCATCAATATATTCAGACACATAACCCTTGATGATAATATAAAAAGCAATTGATGGAACGCTTTTAGAAATAAGCAGAGTCTCTTTTGTATAGTAGGCAATATCAACCTTTTTCATTAAACTATCAAGCTCAGATGAGCTTAATAGTTCAAAAGGATGTATAGACGCGATTAGTTTGCGTTGATCTAAAAGACTCATGCTTAAACTCCTTAATGCTCGCTCGCACCCTCAGCACCAATTCCTGTTTGTGCTCTAACATACTGTGCTTCAAATGCTTCCATTTCTTCTTTTGCAGCTTCTGATTTATCAGTTACTGAAAAGAACCAGATTCCGACAAAGGCAACAGTTACAGAGAAAAGCGCCGGATATTTATATGGAAAAATTGCTTCAGCATTGCCTAAAATCTGAACCCAGACAATCGGACCGAGGATTACAAGCATTACAGCCGTTGCAAGACCCAAAGTTCCACCAATCACAGCACCGCGAGTTGTAAGTTTTTTCCAGTACATTGAAAGTAAAAGTACAGGAAAGTTTGCAGATGCTGCAATAGCAAAAGCCAAACCAACAACAAAAGCGATATTTTGTTTCTCAAATGCAATTCCTAAAATTATAGCCACTATTCCTAAAACAACAGTTGCAATTTTTGAAACTTTCATCTCTTTAAGTCCGTCAACTTCTCCTTTTTTATACACTGAAGCATAAAGGTCATGTGAAATTGCAGAAGCACCTGCAAGAGTAAGACCAGAAACAACCGCTAAAATCGTTGCAAAAGCAACTGCAGATATAAATCCTAAGAAAAAGTCGCCGCCAACTGCATGAGACAAGTGAATTGCCGCCATATTGTTTCCACCTAAGATTGGATAACCACCGCTAATTGCCTGTTTTGCCAAATCTAAATATTGTGGGTTTTTATACACCATAACAATCGCACCAAAACCGATGATGAATGTCAAAATATAAAAATACCCGATAAATCCTGTCGCAAAAAATACTGATTTACGAGCTTCTTTTGCATTACCGACTGTAAAAAATCTCATCAAAATATGAGGAAGTCCTGCAGTACCAAACATCAAGGCAATAGCCAGAGATATAGCTGAAACCGGATCACTGACCAGCCCGCCCGGAGACATAATTTCTATACCTTTTAATTCTGTTGCATGTGCAAAGAGTGCGCCAAAACTAAAGTCATAATGTGCCATCACCGCAATAGCCATAAACGTTGCACCCGAAAGAAGTAAAAACGCTTTTACGATTTGTACCCAAGTTGTAGCAAGCATACCGCCGAATGTTACATAAAGAACCATGAGCACACCGACTAAAATAACTGCTACCTCATACTGCAAACCAAAAAGAAGTTGAATCAGTTTACCTGAACCAACCATTTGAGCAATTAAATAAAGAATAACTGTTGCAACAGAACCAAATGCAGCCAATATACGAATAGGTTTTTGACGCAATCTATATGAAGCGACATCTGCAAAAGTATATTTACCCAAATTTCTTAAAGGTTCAGCGATTATAAAAAGAATAAGAGGCCAACCAACAAGGAATCCGATAGAGTAAATAAGACCATCGTAACCTTTTAAATATACAAGACCGGAAATTCCTAAAAATGATGCCGCTGACATATAATCACCAGCTATTGCCATACCATTTTGAAATCCTGTAATACCACCGCCTGCTGTATAAAAATCTTTCGCAGATTTTGTTCTTTTTGCCGCCCAGTATGTAATACCTAAAGTTGCTCCTACAAAGATAACAAACATTACAATTGCAGGAATATTAAGCGGCTGTTTTTGTATTTCACCGCTAATTGTTCCAGATGCAAATGCTGCGATGCTTCCAAATATTAAAAATAAAAATATTCTATTGATGTTTTTCATTTAATCTTCCTTTACCGATTCTTTGATCTTATTTGCCAAATCATCGAATTCACCATTTGCTCTTTTTGTATATATACCTGTAAGTATAAAAGCAAACACAATAACTGCCATTCCAATTGGAATACCTATCGTTGTTACAGAGTCACTTGAAAGTGGGACTGCCAAAGCAGACGGATCAAATGCAATTGTTAAAATGAAGCCAAAATAGACCACCAACATTGCGATTGTAAGTTTTATTGAAAAACTCGTTCTTTTAGAGACCAATTCCTGATAATCAGGATTGGCCTTAATCTTTTCTACCATGCTTTTTTGCATTTTTTATCCTTTTATGTTTTTCTAAAAATATTAGAAATTATAATTCACTATAAATCTGTATTCACTCCAGCCTGTATCTTGACCTGCAGTTGCTTCTTTAAATTTTCTTGGAAAATTACCACGTAAGCGTAATTGCAAGTTTTCTACTGCTGCTGGATAGTACTTAATGTCAAAACCTGGTTCATACGCAGTTCTAGGTACACCATATCCACTGTTTTTGTCCATGTCAAATGATGCATAATATACAGCAGCCGATAAATTTACTCCTAAGTTGTTAAAGCTATAACTCGCTGCTACTTTTGTTGCTTTTGTACCTGCTAAAAATTGGTGACGCGTTACCATACCTTGTGTATATGCAGGCATTCCACCAAATTGTGTAACAATAGCATTTTTGTATGGATTATTTGTTTTGTCGGTATCACTATTTTCTCCAGTTTGAGAGTATGCTACATATGCTGTCAAGCCTGCATATTTTGCTCCAAACTTAATACCCCAATAGAAAGAATCTATTTCCCCATTATTACTATTAGCCAGGTTCTTCATATATTTATCGCCGACACTGTTTTGTTTAATAATTTGTGCTTGTAAGAAAGGATGAATATTATTATTGAGTAGACAATTCCATGAGATTCCGGCATCTGCATATAGTGTGTTATATAAGTCCCATGCATAATCATTTGATACTTGAGCATGGAATTTTTCTACTTTGTATGTTAGCATTACATTTGTTACACCTGCAGTTTTTTTTCCAACAGTAGCAATACCAAGATTATGATATGTTCCCGTACCAGCATTTGATAATGCAGGATACCCTGAAGTAGCACCTAAAATACCACCACTATAAATATTACTAAATGTCCCATAAGCAATTCTATCTACATGTGCCACTTGAATAGTTGTATTCGCCACATCTTTACTGACTAGTTTATATGCTCTAAAAGTATTTGGGAGCATACGTGCATCATCAGAACCCATCATAGGAGAATCATAACGTTGATATCCCAATTTAGCATCTGTTTGAAAACCAAAATCAGCAAAACTATACCCAATATATCCTTCTCCCAAGATAGAATATGATTCTAATCCTGTACCTAAAAGGGATGGATCTTCTGCCCTATGTTGATTTAATCCTAAACGATTTGTAGTATAAAATGCGGCAGCTGCACTAAAACCATTTAATTTGGCAGTTTCAAATTTTACATGTCCGCCCAAGACCGTAGAATCCCTATGTGTATCAGCACCAGAGCCGCCTTGGTATTCTCTATCTACATAAAACATACGGATTTGTCCGCTTATTTTACCTTCACTAAACATACCTTTTAAATCTTCAGCCGCATTTGCACTGCTTAAAAGACCCAGTACAAGTCCGCTTAACACTATATGCTTTTTCATTTTATCTCCCTATGTAAATTTTCACTTTAATAGTAAAACACAAACATAGCATGAACATAGCAAAAGTTTTATTATCGTCATATTGAAGAAATTACGCGTTACATGTAAAGATAAGTAACACTTATTTATGGTTTGTCAATCATAT
>JAMORM010000167.1 GCA_027063585.1 Sulfurimonas sp.
CAAAGAGTCTTACAAATCACTTACAGAAGCGCTCATACATGCAGGGGCACACCTTGACAGCAGAGTTGAAATCTGTTGGGTTGATTCTGAAGAAGTGGAAGAAAGAGGAGCCCAAGCACTTCTCAATGACTGTGACGGTATTTTAGTAGCAGGCGGTTTCGGTTCTCGTGGTGTTGAAGGTAAAATTCAGGCGATTGAGTATGCTCGTGTTAACAAAATACCTTACCTCGGTATCTGTCTTGGTATGCAGCTTACACTTGTTGAGTATGCAAGAAATGTACTTGGACTTGAGGATGCGAACTCCATTGAATTTGATGAGAATACGCCACATCCTATGATTTATCTTATAGATAACTTTTTGGACCAAAGCGGTGGTATGCAGCTTAGAACCCACCAATCACCTATGGGTGGGACACTGCGTCTTGGTGAGTATCCTTGTGATACGAAAGAAGGTTCACTCCTTCGCGAAGCATACAACGGACAAAAAACTATATATGAAAGACACCGTCACCGTTATGAAGCAAACCCTGCTTACAGACAACAGCTAGAAAATGCGGGTATGATAGTTACAGGCGAATCTAACGGACTCATAGAAACAGTAGAAATTCAAGGGCACCCATGGTTTTTGGGCGTACAGTTTCACCCAGAATTTACATCACGCCTGCAAACACCGAACCCTTCAATACTAGCGTTTGTAAATGCCAGCTTGAATGCTCAATAGCATACCGACTCTCAATAAATCAGATCTTTTTGAACTTCTTTCGAAAAGATTTGACTCACAAGATAAAAAACTCTCTCAAATTCCAAATCCTGAGTTGCTGCAAGATGCAAAAAAAGCAGCACAAAGAATTGCTTATGCGATACGAGAGAATGAACGTATAACCTTAGTCGGGGATTATGATGTTGACGGTGTCAGTTCCACTGCTATTATGGTGGATTTTTTCAAACAAATTCCCTACCCTCTTGAAGCTATTATACCCAATCGCTTTATAGACGGTTATGGAGTAAGCCCTACAGTTTTACAAAGAGTTGAGGCTGATTTAGTCATTACGGTTGACAATGGAATATCTGCCATTGAAGCAGCCGAAATTTGCAAGCAACGAGGTATTGATTTGATTATTACCGATCATCATACACCTGGTGAAATTTTGCCTGATGCTTATGCCATAGTTGACCCAAAACTCCCTACATGTAACTACCCTTTTAAAGATATTTGCGGCGCGCAGGTTGCCTGGCTGCTACTTGGACTTGTCAAAAAAGAACTTGCATTAGAGATAGATATGCGACAGTTTTTAGATATTTTGGCGATTGCCATTATTGCTGACATTATGCCTCTTGTCGATATAAACAGAACACTTGTCAAAGAAGGGCTCAAACAATTAGTACATTCTAATCGTCCTTCAAGCATTGTCATTCGAGACTTTTTAAACAAATCAAAAATAACAAGTGAAGATATTGCCTTTAATATTGCACCACGCATAAACTCTGCAGGACGACTTGAAGATGCTTCCATTGCGCTTGATTTTTATACTGCACCAGATACCCATACAGCTTATAAGCAGTTTGAACTGTTAGGTCAACTTAACGATTTACGAAAAGAAACCGAGGCACAAACAACGCAAGAGGCCATGGGCTCTGTCAATGAAAACGACAAAATTATAGTTGTAGCAGGCAAAGGTTGGCATGAAGGTGTTGTTGGTATTGTAGCCGCACGTCTTGTTGATAAATTTGGACGTCCTGCCATCGTATTAAGCATAAAAGATGAAGAGACCAAGGGGAGTGCAAGAAGTATTGGCGAAGTCAACATATACGAGCTTATAAAAACAAATGAACACTTGTTAACTAAGTTTGGCGGGCATAAAATGGCTGCAGGACTGGGTTTACATGTAAAGGATATAAAAAGCTTTACAAAAGCCATAAACGCAAGTGCACAAAAAATTCCGCAAGATGACTTTATACCAAAAGAGCAGATAAGCGGAATACTCCAAAGCGAAAATATAGATACAGAGCTGCTAAGTTTACTTGAGCAGTTTGAACCTTACGGAGAAGCAAACCTAAGACCGACTTTTCTTATAAAAGATGCGGAGGTTGTCAGTATAAAACTGATGGGTGCAGACAAATCGCATTCACGCATTGAAGTCAGACAGTATCCGCATCAACGAAACACCATTGAACTCATTGCCTTTAGACGGGTTTTTGAAATGCCTGAAAATAAAAAGATTACATGTAGCTACTCTGTGGCTAAAAATGAGTTTAATGGCAGAGTATCTGCACAACTTTTAGTGAACAAGATATTTTAAGAGTTAGCATGCAAAAAATCCAAGAGTGCCAAAAAGTCCGCTCTGAAGTCACTGCTTTAAGAGCTTTGTATAATAATTCAATAGCACTAAGCACAAAAATTCATGGTATACGAATTTTTGGAGCTGATGATTGTCAAAACAGACAAATTCTCTCTATATCCCAATTGAACTACAAAACAACAGCTATCGATTTTCATCCAAATGACAATATTTGTGCTATTGCGAATGATAAAGTGATATACATAATTTCTCTTACCAATAAAAGTGTTTTACAAACAATCTTTACACATAATGGTACAATTGACATACTTTGTTTTGTTCCCAACCGTCCCTATCTACTCAGCGGAACAAAAGAAGGAAGAGTTATGCTCTACCGATATGACGGTCACTCAGAGATATCTCGTCTTGTTTCTTTTCCTTATATGAGAGGAAAAAGAAAAATTACAAACAATTATGTCAGTGTTTTTGCATTGAGTCAAAACTATGTAGCCAGCAGTGGATATGGGGGTTGCGTCAGTTTAATCCATTTAAATTCTCACAAACAGGTAAAAGTTTTTTGTGATTCCAAGGTACGGGTGAACAGTCTGTGCTTTATTGATGAAGAAAAACTTTTATTTGGCAATGTTGCTGGCACAATATATCTACAAGCACTCAAAAATAAAGGAAAAGTACTCTCAATCAATATGCCTTTTACAGACATAAAAAATATAATACATTTTCCTCAAAGTAATTTTGTCATTATCAGCGGTCAATCAAACAGTATCAGCCTTATTAACATAAAAACTGCAAAAATAATCAGTCAAAAATATATCACATTTAAAGATGAAATCCATACAATGACACTTACAAATGAGCAAAATCTCATTGTTATTTTAAAAAACAATCAAATCTATCATGTAAAATTTGCAAATGCACACGATTTAAAAGAGTGCATACTCAATAAAAATCTCCAAAAAGCTTTTAAAATTATTGAAGCAGATCCAAGACTTCAAGGGACAAAGGAGCATAAAAGGGTTGAAGTTTTATACGATAAGCTTTATGCCAATGCATTTATTTCCCTCATTAATTCCGATAAAAAAGAATTAAAAAAGAGTATAGATATTATTAAAAATATAAAAAGTAAAACAGATGATCTTAGCCTCTTATATAAAGCATATAATAAGTATGCAAAATTTAAATCACTTTATCTTGAAAAAAAATATGCTCTTGCCTATAATCTCAGTGATAAATTTCCACCACTCAAAGAGACTCCTCAGTATAAAAAAATGGAAGATACCTTCAAAGAGGCATATACATTTGCCCAAAAACAAATACTTATAGGACGTCAAGATGTTGCAAAAGATATATTAACACCCTATATTACTGTTTTGTCAAAGAGAACATTGATTAATCTTTTACTTAAACAAAATAAAGAATTTCTAAAGTTTTTAAAAGCCCTGCAAAAAAAAGATTATAAAGTAATCCATTCTCTGATATCCAAATATGAATTCTTTAAAGATATTCCAGGTTACTCTGATATCCAAAAATCCCAAGAAATTCTTTTAAAAAATGTCAGTAATGCCATAAACAATGCCAAGGTTGATGAGGCAATACAACAAATAAAATCTCTCCAAAACTTTACATGTAATAAAAATGAACTCGAAGAGCTTTATGACAATATTTTATCTGTCAAAAAATTACTGGCAAGTTATGAAGAAAATGATTTTAAAACATGTTATGCACTTATAGACAGTGATGCAAGACTCCTAAAATTAGAAATAGCCAAACTGCTTGAAAAAC
>JAMORM010000168.1 GCA_027063585.1 Sulfurimonas sp.
AAGTTGAAGCACAAATCTCTGCTGCACGTCGGGCATACAACCAAGCTGTTACGGATTATAACAATGCCTTAGAGCAGATTCCTACAAATATGATGGCAAATATGATGGGATACAGCAAAAAAAATGTTTTTGTCATCAGTGAAAATGAGAGAAAAAATGTCAATGTTAAAGAGTTGTTTCAATAGTAAATGAAAAACATCAGCGAGTTAACCGATTTTTATTATAAAACACTCTATCCAATATTGCAAAATCTCGAAGTTAAAAGAAAAAAACTCAAAAGCAAAATAATAAATATAGCAATCGGTTATACAATTCTTGTTGCCATCCTTACTCTTGTATTTTTTAAAAACATGCCTCTTGATGCCTATATATTTATAGCTGTTGCCTACCTCGCTATAGGCGGAGGCATATACAAATATCTCATTAAAGATTATACCGCCCAGTTTAAAAGCTTTATAATTGAACCGCTGATTAAAGAAATAGATAGTAATCTTAGTTACATGCCAAATGCACATATCGCAAAAGAAAACTTTACCCGTTCGAGGATTTTTACAACGCAACCTGACAGACTTAGAGGCAATGACTATATTCGCGGTAAAATTGACGGCATAAAAATAGAACTCTCTGACCTGCATGCCGAGAAGAGACATAAAGATTCCAAAGGCAGAACAAGCTGGAGTACAATTTTTCAAGGTCTTTTTATCGTTTGTGAATTTAACAAACATTTAAAGTCCCAGACAGTTATTTTGCCAGACAGTGCACAAAATACATTTGGTTCTCTCATAGGCAACTGGCTTCAAGCTAATAATATAGGTCGAAATGAACTCGTAAAAATGGATAACACAGAATTTGAAAAGAAGTTTGTCGTTTATTCAAATGACCAAATCGAAGCACGATATATTTTGACACATACGCTTATGAATAAACTGCTGCACTTTAGAAAAAAATCGCAACACCCCTTATATGTCTCATTTTTGGGTGGAAATATCTATATAGCAATAGAGTACAATAAAGACCTTTTTGAACCGTCTGTTTTTCATTCACTTTTAAAGTATAAAATAGCAATGGAATATATCCAAACTCTGCATTTGGCACTGGGTATTGTCCAAGAGTTGCAGCTTAATCAAAAACTATGGAGTAAAACATGAATATAAAACTACTATTGGCGGCTCTCTTAGCCACATATAACCTATATGCACTTTCAATTGGAGAAGTTCCTAAAAATGTAATTATAAACAAAGACAACGGCGGACTTGTAAAAGGCGGTGCTTGGAACTCAAATATGCTTAAAGAAAAAGTATATGTGATGTTTTATGTAGATCCGGATGAAAAAGATGTTAATGAAGATTTTTCACAAGCACTCAAGAAAAAAGAGTATAGAAAAAAAGGAGATTTCGGCAGTATAGCAGTAATTAATATGGCTGCAACATGGAAACCAAACTTTGCAATTGAAGCTATTCTAAAAGGCAAACAAAAAGAATTTTCCAAAACTGTTTATGTAAAGGACAAAGACAAAATCTTGGTAAAAGCGTGGAATTTAGGCGATGACGCTTCAAATATTGTCATTTTTGCAAAAGACGGAAGAGTCCTTTTTTATAAATCAGGGAAAATGAGTGAAGATGATACACAAAAAGCATTTCAGCTCATTGAGGAAAATATATAAATGGAAAATGAAACAAATATTCTCGCGCTGAGTATCAAAGATTTATTTACAAAAAAGATGCTGATGTATTCCATTATGCCTTTTGTTATCAGTATGATTATTTTGTATATACTTTTTTTTATTGTTGCAGGTCTGGGTGTTGACCAGCTTACGACTATGGAAGTACAAAGTACGCAAACAACGATTGAAAACGGCATACCGCACACGGAAAGTTTTCAAGCCACCCTTGCTGGTACAGGTATAATGAAGTTTCTAATGAGTAGCGCACTGACTTCTTGGATAGCCACGTTTCTCATCTACACTATAGGCGGACTTATGACGCTCTATGCCTCTATATTTGTCGCACTTTTAGTTATCGGTTTTTTAACACATGCAATTTTACAAGAGATTCAGTACAGACATTATCAGGATGTGGAGATGATAGGCTATTCTAATGCCGTTGAAGGAGTATTGTTAACACTGAAATGGACTTTTATTATGATTGTTCTGTTTTTTGTATTTATTCCTCTGTACTTTATTCCTATTGTAAATATCATAGCTTTTAATTTTCCGCTGTATTACTTTTTTCATAAAATGATGACGTATGATGTCTCTTCCGCAATCTGCACCAAAGAAGAAGCGATGAAAATCAAATTTTTCCATGCAAATACACTCAGACTCAAAACATTAGGACTTTACTTGCTTTCGCTTATTCCTTTTGTCATATTTTTTGCATCTGTTTTTTATGTCATCTATTTGGGACACAGTTTCTTTTTAGAAACCAGAAAATTACGTAATGAGAATTAGTATGACATTATGTCATAAATCGGAAGTTATTGTTTAAAAAAGATTATTATATTATTGTTCTTAGCAGAATAAATCTGCTAAGACAATCCAACATGAGGAGAAACCTATGAAAAGGTTTCAACTGAAGTTGACTTTTAGAATTTGGACGTTCAAAGTCAACTTCAAGGTTGAGAGAGTTTAACTCTCTCTCCTATGTTGGAATTATAGCATAAATGAAAAACTAATCTTCCTCTTTTTCTTCTTCCTGCATCACCATTTTTCTGTACGCTTCATCTTTTGGAACCATTCCGGCTTCATACAAAAACTGCGAAGGCACAAAGTTCTGTTTTTTGATTTTGTCGTACTTTGCATAACTCAAATAGAGTATATCTTTTGCCCGCGTGACCGCCACATAAAAAAGCCGTCGCTCTTCATCCAGACTCCCGCCTCGCTGCATCAGTTTTCTGTTTGGAAAACGCCCGTCCATCAAATCAATCACATACACCTCTTTATACTCAAGCCCTTTACTCGCATGCACACTTAAAAGGTTCACGCCCTCGCCTTGTGTCAAATCCGAAGATCCTAAAATCATTGCATTTAAAAAACGCTCATGCTGGGCATAAGGTTTTGAGAGCTCTTCCAAGAGCAGTGTTTTTCTCTGTATTCTGCTCAGCGCTTCCGTTTTTTGTTTTTCATCGACAGAACCGTCTTTGAGTGTTGCTCTTTTGGTTGCAAGCACATCGGCTATATACATGTAAAGTGCCGAATTTGCAATTTTTTTCACAACCGTCTTAGGCTGTTTAATCCCTTTTAAATCACGAAACAACAGATAAAAATTATGTAAAAAAGTTGCACTCTCTTTTGTCAGTTTAGGGTGTTTGAGTACCGGATTTTTCATAAACTTTGCTTCAAAACCGAGCTTTGCATATTTCCCCACGGCACCGAGTTCCAAAAAATCGTCAAAAAGACCAAGTTGATGATTGAGTTTACGTTTTTCAAAAGGATTTTTCACAGATTCATCGGGGGCATAGAGTCCATAAAAAATACTCCCCTGCCCTAAATATTTCAGTGCAATATAAAGCTCTTTTGCCATAGCACTTCCGATACCTCGCGCAAATTCAAAGAGATGAATAAAAGCCATCATATCCGCTTCATTCACAAGTAAAGTATATAAATCAAGAATAGCTTTAATTTCACGCGAATCAAAAAAACTCGTTCCCCCTTTACGTTTACAAGGAATATCAAGCTCACGAAGCCCTACTTCTATACCGTCTGCCGAAGAGTTATTACGAAAAATAACAGCTATTTCCTCTCTTGGCGTTGAAGTATCGCGAATCATGGCAGCCATGGCATGATACTGATCAAACAACTCATCAAATGCCAAAAGTTTTGGAGCCTGTGCATCATAAACGCGTGTCACTTCCAATTTTTTTGGATAAATTCTCTCATTATGCTCTATAACCTTACTTGCAAGTGAAAGAATCGGCACGGAGGAGCGGTAATTTTTTGTCAGAGTATGCACGACCGCATCGGGATATTTTGTCGTAAAAGAGCCTATAATGCCGATATCTGCTCCGTTAAAAGCATAAATACTCTGATCATAATCACCCACACAAAAAAGCGAAGGCGGGTTCATA
>JAMORM010000169.1 GCA_027063585.1 Sulfurimonas sp.
TCTCCGGCGAGGAGGATAAGTGCAAAAATAAAGTACGGTTTTGCGACCGCTTGTGAAGTGTATTTCATATCTTCTCCCTATCCTTCAATGGTTGGTGGCCAGTCATTGGCATTTACTTTAGATGTCCAAATAAGGAAATCCGCTAAATTGTTAACCTCTTTGTCAGTTAAATGAAATTGAGGCATTTTTCTTCTGTTAGGCGTGTCAAGTGGTTGTGCAGCCATCCAACCCTGCATATATGCTTTAAACGAGCTTTCATCACCGCCGCCTCTTCTTTGAAATACATTCATAAGTTCTGGTGCATAGTATGCGCCCTCTCCTATAAGTGTATGACATCCAACACAATCATTCTTTTCCCACAATTTTTTACCTGCAACAACACTTGCAGTCATATTTTGTTGGTTTGATCGTTTAGGAATTTGGTGTACAGTATCAAAAGAGAGTGCAATAAATATCATAAGTGCGAAGGTCCCGCCACCGTAATAGATATTTTTTGCCATACTCTTCGTTATACGTTCAGTCATAAATCATCCTTTTTAAATTTCTACCTATAAGTAGTAATTGAAATATTAGCAGAAAAATTTTAATTCTACCTTTAAGTAGTAATTATTTTTATTTCTACCCTCTTACTTATGCTATAATTTACAAAATTAAGATAAAAGGAATCAAATGCAGCTAAGTAAAAGTTCACAATATGCCATAAGAATTTTAGCTTATATGGTTGATTATAAAGATTCAAAACTTTTGAATGCAACTGAACTTTCAGAAACTCTTTTAATACCTTATAAATTTTTAACTAAAATAATGACTGAAGTAGTAAAATCTGGTTTGGTCATTTCCATAAGAGGAAGAGATGGCGGGTATTGTTTTGCAAAACCACCTTCAGAAATCAAAGTCAATGAAATTTTAACTATATTTAATGATTCTATCAAAGATGAACAATGTGTTTTAGGGATTGGTTTTTGTAATGGTATGTGCAAATGTGCATTACATGATCAATGGATGGAGCCAAAACATCTAATGCAAAAAATGTTTCAAGAATCTACACTAGAAGAGATTGCCGGACGGGGTTGTAAAATATAATAAAATATTTCCGACTAACAACCCACCGAAAGTTCCTATTAAATACCCCATAATTGCCATAAGTACACCTATGCTTACGAGTGCTTTATTGTATGTTGCCGCTAAAATCGGAGCCGAGGCTACGCCGCCTATGTTTGCCAAAGAGGCGACTGAGATACTAAAGAGGTCAAGTTTAAATATTTTTGCACCAGCAAGCATTATCAATACGTGAATAAGTAAAATAACAAAACCTGCAAATACATACATCCCAAGACCGCTGAAGTTTTCTATAACTGCGCGGGAACCTATAAGAGCTATTAAAATATAGAGCATTGTTGTTGCCACTTCATTAGAGCCGTTTATAAAACGCAGTTTTGTAAAAGAGCCGAGTACGCCTAAGAGTGTCGAGAACAGAACTATACTTGTCGTGGCATTGAATATAACAAATTTTGCGGCTATTATTTGAGAAAGCAGAGATACCCCCAGAGCCAAGAGTATTAAAAGCCAATATCTTTTAGCACCCATTGAGCAGGCACAGCCGATTTTGTCCAAGTATTGCAGTTTTTCTTCGCTCTTTGTAAACTTATTAAATATTTTTGCAAAAGGAACTAAAAACAGTAAAAACATAACCCATAAAGTATAATTTACACTGTCCACGACAAGGGCATAGGCAAAGGCGTCTTCGCTTACATGTAACGCACTCCCGACGGCTATCATATTTGCGGTTCCTCCCATCCAACTGCCTGCCAATGCACCAAATGCCGCTGCCATTTCTTTGTTAAAATCAAACATATACGCAACGACGATGAAAGCAAATGCAATGGAAAGGACTGCTAAAGAGTAGGCAATAAGCAGGGATTTCCCCAGCTTAAAAAAGTGTTTGAAATCAACTTCTAAAAGCATTAAAAAAAGCATCGAAGGAAGTAAGTTTGTTTTTGTCAGTTTATAAATATGCGTTATCTCTTTGTTTTGTTCAAACACTCCAAGCGAAGCCAAAAGCATAGAGAAAGCATATATTAGCACAACAACAGGAATATACTCAAAAAGTTTATGTTTTGTTTTTATTTGCAAAAAACTGACAACTGCCACAAGCACTGCAAGTATTAAAAGATATATAAGAGGAGAGTCTATCAAGCCTTTAACCTACTTTTTTATTAGTATATCATATAATACCGACATAGAAAAAAAACATGGTAAATCAAAGCTTTGCCTTTGAGGCTTGAATGCAAATCAGACTAGGTTAAAACCTAGGTTCCGAAAACTTAGTCTTTTTTTATAAAATAACTGTGTTTGATTTACCTTACAACAATAAAAAGTGAAATTATAATGGCAAAAAAATATGTGATTTTAGATACGGAAACAACAGGCACAAATGAAGAAGACAGAGTAATTCAACTTGGGTATATGGTTCTTGGCGCCAAAGACATAGAAGTGCATAATGAATTTTGTTCCACTGATGTAGCGATTAAGTACGGAGCTATGGAAGTGCATGGCATTACACCCGATTTGCTCGAAGGCAAACCGCCTTGTATAGAGACACAGGCATATAAAAGATTGTTAGAACTCAATACTTCAGAAAATTATCTCATCATTCACAATGCTCCTTTCGATGTTGCCATGCTTGAAAAAGAAGGTTTTGTAACACAAATGCAAGTCATTGACACACTCAGAGTTGCCAAACATGTGATGCCTGAAGAAGAAGCGCACAGACTACAGTATTTTCGTTATAAAATGGAACTTTATAAAGATGAGCAAAAAGAAGCTGATGCTTTAGGTATAGAAGTAAAAGCCCATGATGCCATCGGTGATGTACTTGTTTTAAAACTTTTTCTTTCAAAACTCAAAGATATCGTCCAAGCACAGTTTCCAAATGAAAACCCGGTTGAGAAGATGGTCGATTTGACTAATACACCTATTTTGATACAAACATTCAGGTTTGGAAAACATAAAGGCAAAAGTCTTGAAGAAGTAGCCCGTGAAGATGCTGGGTATCTGCGATGGATGCTAAAAAATATGGAAAATATCGATGAAGATTTGCGTTATTCCATCAACTATTATTTAGAGTCATAAATCCAAAAACTATAAACAAAACAAACGCAACAGCACCGCTTATAAGTGCATAAGGAAGCTGTGTTTTGACATGTTCAATCACTTCGCAGTCACTTGCGAGTGATGATATAATGGTCGTGTCAGAAATGGGTGAGCAGTGGTCTCCAAAAACACCTCCGCTGATGACGGCTCCTATAGCTAAAGACACATCAGTATCCATACCTACCGCCATCGGTACGGCAATAGGTATCATAATACTAAAAGTACCCCAAGATGTTCCGGTAGAAAATGAAATAATACTGCTGAGTAAAAATATCACACCACTTAAAAGAAACACACTGAGATTCTCACTTGCAAGCGAAGCCAAATACTGCCCTGTTTTTAACGCAACAGTCACCTCCCCTATTGCAAAAGCAAAAAGCAGTATCATAGCAATGGGAAAAAGTTTTTTTGCTCCGACATAGGCGCTTTTGGCATAGGTTTTTGCAGACATATTTTTTGTACCGATATAGTAAATAAACATCACCATCAATGTGGCAAGCATAGTATAATAAATAGAAGTTGAACCACTTCCTTTGAGCATATCTCCGTTACCTGTTATATATAAAAACATAAAGACAAATGTAATCATCAGAAGAATGGGAATTATCATATAGCTCATACTCGCATGAGAAGAGACAGATAAAGATGCTTGTTCCAAAGAAGGCCTTGCATTTTTCATAGGTCCAAGATTGATATTAAACCATACTGCAAAAAAAGTGACGATTAAAGCACTCATAGCATAAAAATTATAGGCAACACTGTGCAGTAATATATTGACATTATCGCCTGATATTGTTCCGGTTTGAACCTGTGTCGCAATAAGTCCGAGCAGCAGCGCACCCCAGCCGTTAAGAACAATTAAAGAACTGATAGG
>JAMORM010000170.1 GCA_027063585.1 Sulfurimonas sp.
TACTCTGCTTCTTTTTATATATTTCATCTATAATGTGGCATAACTTCAAACCGTACAAAAAGATAATCCACGAAACATAAATCCATAAAAACAAAAACATCAAAATAGCAAAAGAGCCGTACATTGTCGTATAAGATTTGTTCAAAAAGACATAGTAAATAAAGGCATTTTTACTCACACTAAAAATTACAGAGACAATAAATGAGCTGATGAGCGAAGCTTTCGGGTTTATTTTTGCATTGGCGGCAATTTGAAATATTAAAAAGAAAAGCCCCCAGATAATAACATAAGGAATCAAAGGCAAAATATTCACTCCCGAGGTCAGCGAATTTGAAGCCATCAGTGTTGCAATATAACCCGTAATATAAAAAGAGACGCCAAGGGCAATAGGCGTCAGCGTCAATAATGTCCAGTAGGTCGTTATGCTTTCCCATAAGGTTCTTGATTTTGCATGAAAAATTCTGTTTGCAATATACTCAAAATTTTTAAAAAACAAAAGTGAGGAGACTAAAATTGCAATAAAACCGATAGCCCCCATCTTAGAAGAGTTTTGTAAAAATCCATTGATTTGCAACATCACGGTATCTGAATTGACCGGCATCAAATTTGAGAAAATAAAGCCCTGAATTTTTTCATAATAGTCTGCAAATGAGGGTAAAGAAGTTAAAATAGCCATAACAATAAGTAAGAGAGGAATAATGGTAAAAATCGTATAAAAACTCAAACTTGCCGCAAAAAGTGTCAACTCTTTGTCAACAAAAGAGCTGACAAAGAGTTGAATCGGTTTTAAATATTTTGTCAGCTTTTCATTCATAACAAACTAGTCAAGTCCCATTTTTGCAGGGTTTAAAATATTATTCGGGTCAAATGCTTTTTTAATTGATTTAAACAATGCCATCTCCGCCTCACTAAATGCCATCTTCATATACGGTGCTTTTGCCAAACCTATGCCGTGTTCGCCGGAGAGTGTTCCGCCCAAGTCAATCGTTGCCTGAAAAACCTCTTCAATGGCTTTATAGGCAATTTTCACCTGCTGGGGATCACTGCCGTCAACCATGACGTTGGTATGCACATTACCATCACCCGTATGTCCGAAACATGGGATTTTTACATTGTATTTGTCTGCAATAGCATAAAACTTCTCGAGCAGTTCAGGCAGTGCCGAACGAGGAACCGTTACATCTTCATTAAGTTTTTTACTGCCGTAAATACTGAGTGACGGGGAAGCATTACGACGCGCAAACCAGATATCTGCCGCCTCTTTGTCATCTTTTGCCACTTTAAAGTCACTACACCCGTTTTCACGAAAGACTTTTTCAATTTGTGCAAGTTGAAAATCCAAATCATCTTCAAGATTCCCATCAACATCCGTCACAAGCAAAGCACCTGCATCTATAGGCAGTCCTTTATGAAACGTCTCTTCTACGGCACGAATCGTTAAATTATCCAAAAACTCCATGGCAACAGGCGTAATTCCGCTCGCCATTGTTTTATAAACCGCTTCCATCGCATCATTCACGGTCGGAAATATTCCCATTGCCGTTTTCGTCAGTTTCGGCTTTGGAATAAGCTTGAGGGTTATCTCGGTAAGCACTGCCAACGTGCCTTCACTCGCAATTAAAATACCGCTTATGTTATACCCTGCTACATCTTTGATGGTTCTTTTTCCCGCTCGTATTACTTCACCGTTTGGCAAAACTGCTCGCGTCGCCATCACATAATCTTTTGTAATACCATATTTTGCAGCACGCATGCCACCCGCATTTTCACTCACATTGCCGCCAATGGTAGAGTAATCCTGACTTGCAGGATCAGGCGGATAAAACAGCCCTACTTCTTCTACTTTCTTTTGCAAGTCCATATTAATAACGCCGGGTTGCACAACGGCTACCATATTTTTCATATCTATTTCAAGAATTTTATTCATATGTTTTTCCATCGCCAAGACTATGCCGCCTTTGCTTGGAAGTGCTCCACCGGTGAAGCCGGAACCTGCACCGCGAGGCACTATAATAATCTGATGTTCGTTACAATATTTGAGTATTTGACTGATATCCGCTTCATCTCTTGGAAACACAACCGCATCGGGTTCAAAATGTTCACGTGTCGCATCATACGAATACGCCAATAAGTGCGCCTTATCACTGTAAATATTATCTTCTCCGACAATATTTGTAAAATGTTTTATATGCTGCGTATCTATCATCTTATTTTCCTATTTCAAATTCATCCAACAAATAATGCAGTTTTGAATTACCGTTTTTTATGATTTCATAAAGTTTTTTATTTGTTTTATTGTTTTCTACCATTAACTCATAATAATGCGGTTCATAACTATCCATTCTACTACTTCCCGCGCCCCACCATGCAGAGTCTATATTGTCCACACGCGTATAAAAAGGAAGTTTTTCTTTTTTTTGCTTGAGTTTTGCATCACTGATACTTAAAATTTTAAAACTTTTTATATCAAGGGTATATACTTTTTGGTCTAAATATATAAACAGCAAACCGACACTGCTCGCATCAGCCATCGCAGCAAAATCTTCTTTTGTCGGTGTAGGATGTCCGCGGAATGAAAGAATCGTTGCAAACAAATCCGGGTGAATCCATTGTGTCTTTACACTTTTTGCAATTTTATAATAAATCTCTTCATTAGGAGCAATAAGCAGCGAACGAGAGTAGCCAAATGCCAACTCAACCGTATCGCCAGGCTGAACCTGCCATTTTCCATGAGGCAGTGCATTATTTTGCAGTGCGGTAAATTCACTTATTTTTACAGTTGCCGTCTTTGTTTTAGCGTTAAAGCTCTGCACAACGGCATTTTTTAAAATAGCACTATGTTGGGGGCTTATATGGTGCACCACAAAACCGCTGACGCCGACATCTATTTTATCAATCTTAATTTTTACCGTTTCATTTTCATTATTCACCGAGGTGACCGGTGATTTTATAAGGGCGCCTAAGAGTTCAAAGGCAAGTATTGTGAGTAAAAGTATATATTTCATGGTTCTTCTTTATTTTTTTATATAAGTGCCAGACCATAGTAAATGACATAATTCAATGAAAAAAGAGATAATAAAATATAAGGCGAAAGTCCGTAGGAGCTACTAGTAGCTTCAAGGGCTTTTAACGCAGTAGATTGTTATCTCTTTTTTTACCCGAAGGGCAACACATTTAAAAGATTCATCTTCTGCGTTAAACTTAGGCTAACGATGCCAGCATCGCCAACCAAAGTTTGCCTTGAATCTAAACCTTTTAGATGTTGTTGAATATGTTATTTACTATGGTCTGGCACTTATGATTATATCGAATAAACCTCAGACTAAGCCAAAATTTGATAATCTTTGCAAATTATTTATTATAGGCTTATATTTATGATACGATTTTTCATACTTTTTTTATTTACTACCTCCATCTTTGCTTCTGTGGTTGACAGATACAGATGGAACAACGGAGAGACATATTTAGATTTTTTGCAAAATAACAATCTTCCCGTACGAGAACTTTACTACAATCTGGACAAAGACGACCAAAGACTCACAGAAGAGATGCGTGCAGGTGTTCATTATCAGATCTTAAGAGATCCGCAAAAAAATATAGAACAAATACTGCTACCTCTCAATGATGAACTTCAGATTCATATATATAAAGACAAAAACAGTTACAAATTTGAAGCTATTCCTATCATCAGTACTACCAAAACCGAGGCTTTTTACACCACTATTACAAGCTCTCCAAATTACAATATTTTAAAAGAAACAGGATCAAAAAAACTTGCACAAATTTTCGTTTCAAGCTTTAAACACTCTCTAAACTTTAAAAACGACATACGAAAAGGCGATAAACTCGTTATGATTTATGAGCAAAAATACCGCCTTGGAGAGCCTTTTTCTATGCCGACTTTAAAAGTTGCTATGATAGAAATGCGCCATAAAAAACATTTTATTTATCTCAATGACGACGGACGCTATTATGATGAGAAAGCCCATGAGGTTGAAGGGTTTTTACTTGCCCGTCCAGTTAGAGGGGCCAGAATATCATCCTATTTTACAAAGCGAAGATGGCACCCGATACTGCACAAATGGAAAGCACATTTAGGTGTTGATTATGCGGCAAGACGCGGTACACCGGTCATTGCTGCAGGTAGCGGAACTATAGTTTGGGCTTCAAGAATGGGTACATACGGCAATCTTATAAAAATTCGTCATGCAGACGGTTACGAAACACGCTATGCTCACTTAAAATCATTTCGCAGAGGCATCCACCGAGGTAAACGTGTCAAAAAAGGACAAACCATTGCATACGTCGGAACAACAGGACGCTCAACCGGTCCACACCTGCATTTTGAACTTAGAAAACGTGGACGGGCGATTAATCCGCTCAGAGTTGTGCAGGTAACGACCAAAAAACTTAAAGGCAAAGAGAAAAAAGCGTTTATAAAATTGAAAAGAAATTATGACGAAAGCATAAATCTGCATTTAAACAACCAAACAACATATATAAAACGTCCTCCTTTTGAACCAATGTCTTACATACACCTTTTGGATGAGAAAAAACATGGGTAAAATCACTGCTGTCACACCCCTGATAAATCCGCATTTTATAAAACCGATAGAAATACACTACATACAAAAGGGCAAAGAAAAAAAGTGGGAAGCCGTACTTTCACATGACAGTGTTGCCATACTGCTTTACCATACGCAAAAAGAGGCTTTTGTTCTTGTCAAGCAACTCCGTGTCACCGTACTCAATAAAAACAAAAACAATGGTTATATGTATGAACTATGCGCCGGTATTGTAGATAAAGAGTGTTCCATAGAACAAATTGCCAAAGAAGAGATTCTTGAAGAGTGCGGCTATGATGTGCCTGTACAAAATTTAGAAAAAATAAGTGCTTTTTACACAAGTGTAGGCATTTCGGGAACCTACCAGACACTCTATTATGCCGAGATCGATAAAAGTATGAAAATAAATGAAGGCGGCGGCTTGGAAGAAGAAGAGATAGAAGTGATTTACATTCCTGTATCTGAAGCAAAAAAGTTTATGTTTGATGAAAATTACCAAAAGACTACCGGTGTATCTTTGGCTTTTTACTGGTTTTTTGACACAAAAATAAGCCCACACTAAAGTCTGGGTTCCAAATGCGTTGCCTAGACTTCTCGGAACCCGTACTTCAGTGCGGGCTTTGTGTCTTTAAAGACGAAGGCCTAGGTTAAAACCTAGGTTCCGAGAAAACATCAAGCTTTTTTCTTAACTTAATGGCATTGACATAAAAGTCTGGGTTCCAAATGCGTTGCCTAGACTTCTCGGAAGCAAGGTTTTAACCTTGCCCATTCGTCTTAAATGTTTATCCAAACTCAATTGGATCCATATCTACCTCAGCCAAATCAACTTTTGAGGCCTTGACTGCTTTTATAATATCTGTACTCTTATCAGCTCGCAGCAGTATCTCAAATCTGTATTTATTTGCCACTTTTTCAATAGCACATTTTTTTGCACCGACTATTTCTACACCTTTACATGTAAGAAGTTTATCATGCATTTTTCGCATCTGCTCTTGCGCTTTTGCTCCATTTTTATGAGCAAACAAAATACGACAAAGTTTTTTATACGGCGGATAGAGTTCTTGTCTAAAAAACTTCTCTTCTTCTAAAAAATTCTCATATTTATCTATATAATTTTTAAAAAACTCTTCATTAAAGGTCTGTACAATCACTTTAGCATCTTTTGCCCGTCCACTTCTTCCTGCTACCTGAATCAATGAAGAGAGCGCCTTTTCCCGCGCGCGATAATCACTCATATTGAGCATATTATCCATGCCCAGCACCACGGCAAGAGTCACGCCGTGATAATCATGTCCTTTTGAGAGCATCTGTGTACCTACTAAAATATCACTCTCTTTGTCGTTAAACCTTTTGAGTGCTTTTTTAAGTTTATTTGCCGTCGTAATGACGTCTCTGTCAAACTGTTCTATATTTGCTTTGGGTAAAAGCTCTTGTAAATTTTTCACTGCTTCTGCCGTTCCCAGTCTTGAACTACTCAAATTCGGGCTGTGACATTCAGGGCAGACCTGAGGAATCGCCTGCGTAAAATTACAATAATGGCATTTCAGTGCGCGTGAATGCTGATGCACGCTCATACCGACACTACAAAAAGCACATTTTACGGTATGTCCGCAATCCTGACATTGTAAATATTTAAAGTTGGCACGTGTCGGTAAAAAAACGATAGACTGCTCTTTTTTTTCATATACTTTTTGTAAATTTTCAACAATTAAAGGAGAAAGGCTTTCCGCACTTTTTTCATAAATGAACTGCTTATCTGCACTGAAATGTCCGCCTTTGAGTCTATAATGAGGAAATTTTACATAAGAGTTCAGTGAAGGCGTTGCACTGCCGAGCACTACGGGAACTTCATAGAGTTTCCCCATGTATATGGCTAAATCCCTTGCATTATACCGAGGTCGAGAAGATGATTTATAACTCTCATCATGCTCTTCATCTACAACAATAAATCCTAAGTTTTTTATGGGTAAAAACAGAGCCGAACGTGCACCTGCAATGATTTTTACCTCACCTGCATATATTTTTGCCAATGCTTTTTTCTTTGCCAAGGGGGTGAGTTTTGAATGCCACATAACAAAATCTTCCCCAAAATGCTCTTTGAGTCGTTTGGACATTTGCGGAGTAAGGGAGATTTCAGGCATTAAAAAGATGGATGTTTTACCCTCTTGTATCATCTGCTCAAAATATTTCATATACACTTCTGTTTTTCCGCTGCCTGTATCGCCGAAAAGGAGGGAGACTTTGTGTTGTTTTAAAAAGAACAATGCCTTTTTTTGTTTGGAGGAGAGTGTTATTTTAGAGGTGTGTTTTTGGCTTTCATGACGCACAGCCCAGGTTGAAACCTGGGTTCCGAATTGCTGTACAGCCCAGGTTGAAATCTGGGTTGCGCAAGAGTTGCCATGGTTTTTCGGAAGAAAGGTTTTAACCTTGCCCCAAAACGGCAACAGAACCGAAAAAGCATCACCCAATGAACAAATATAATAAGAAGAAATAAACTTAGCAAGTGTAATCTGCTTGGGTAAATAATAAAATTCACTTATCTCTAAAATTTCGTTAGTGTTAAACTCAGGTTTTTCACATTCACTCAAAACAATACCATTTACGGTTCTGTTTCTTACATGTACGCTTACGCGTGTGCCTACTGGTATTTTATTGTCTGAGTGGTAAGTAAACGGCTCAAGAGGTGAGCCTACGATAGATATATTATAGTAGTTCAATATTTATAATTAATTTACAAGTTGGTTACAAAGAGCATCTTGAGAGGCATTCAAATCAAATTTACCTGTTGCAGGATTATAGGTAAAATTACAGCTTTTGCCGCCGATTTTATATACATAATGAATATAAGGTGCTGCAGCATCTGTTGTACTCCAATGTCCGTCTGTCGTACCAGAACTCACTCCATACATTAACAATTCTCTTCCTGCTGTTCCATTGCCGTCAAAAAGCTTTGTACTGTTTTGACTCAAGCCTGATATATAATTTTGATCTCCCTGAATAATATGTGCCTGTCTGTCTGTAATTATGGCAGAGCGTATGGAAGCTATATCTGCACGTCCTTTTGAAATCTGTGCATCTGTTCTTGTTGCAGCAAATTTTGGCACAGCAATTGCAGCCAATATCCCTAAAACTACTATAACAAATACCAACTCTATCATAGTAAAAGCGCTGTGCAACGAGTGCCCTTGGGGTGCTTTTTTTGTTTTTTGCATAAAAATTCCTTTTTATTCTATTGATTATATAGTAACATGATTATGATTATTTAAGATTGAAGTTGAAAAGTATATAGAAGAATTATTAATATAATAAATTCTCAAGTAAAAACTTGAGAATTACAATTAGAGACTTATAACTACTTAATAAATGACTTTGGCACCGCCAAACTCATGAACTCCAACTAATCCTTTTGCAGCAGCTTTAGCTTGTGCATCTGTACAGTATGCTGTACCATCATCTGCACCAACATTGCCATCTGTTGTTGTACCTAAAGCAATAGTAAAACATTTTAATGATGTACATGCAGCACTTGTATTATCTTCCGTACCTGTTGCTGTAAAAGCACTCCCTGCATCTGCAATACAAGTTGAAAGGTTTGTTAATTCACTTGATACTTTCGCATCATCACGTGTCGCCGCAAGCTTTGGAATAGCAACTGCTGCTAAAATACCTAAAATAACGATCACGAAGATTAATTCGATCATTGTAAAACCAGCTCTTTTCATAAGAACTCCTTATTTATATAAAATTGGATTACACTAGTAATCTTAACAACTATTATGAGCCTACTTTCATTAAAGTTTGCTTAATGGATGGTGTTAGTGCATAGTGAAAAACTCTTGAACGCTATCGGAAGCAAGGTTTTAACCTTGCCTTTTAGGCTTTCAAGTCGCATAGCCTAGGTTAAAACCTAGGTTCCGAAAAACTCACCAAGTCACTCTCCGTAATTAAAACCTTACTTCCGAAGAGCGGCTTCTGTTACGAATGGTTACATGTAAAGAGGATGTATAATTTTGGAATAAAAGTTGCTTGTTTACTGTTACATGTAAACAAGGAGCATTTATGAGCATTGAAATATCTAAAACCCATTCACTTTTAACCAAAGCGATGGACTATCGTGCCGCACGCCAGGATATGATATCATCAAATATTGCCAATGCGGACACACCTTATTACAAACCAAGAGATATCAGCTTTGAAGATGCTTTGATTGCCAAAAAGAATGAACTTTATCAAGATAATTCACATCAGCTGAAAATGGCACAAACAAGCTCAGGACATTTACAGCCAAAAGCACAAACCAGCCAAACAAAACCAACACTCTTTTTCAGAGACGGACATATGGCACGTAATGACGGAAACTCGGTTGACATAGATGTAGAAACAACAGAAATGAGTAAAAACTCCATTATGTTTAATGCCATTGTAATGGCAGCAAAAAAAGATGCAGGCATATTTAAAAGTGTCATAGATGCATCATCAAAACTAAATTAAGGACAGAACATTGAGTAACTTTCTCAACAGCTTTGATATCAGCGGCTACGGACTCTCGGCACAAAGAGTTCGTGTCAATACAATTTCAAGTAATATAGCCAATGCCCAAACTACAAGAACAGATGAAGGCGGACCTTACCGAAGAAGAGAAGTTGTTTTTAAAGCCGTTAATTTTAATGATGTATACAATAATGCGCTCGGTGAAAATACACAAAGTGCGGCCTATGAAGACCCTTTAAATGAGGGACAATTTGGTAAAAAGGTAAATCCTGCTATAATGAGCGTAGTAGTTGACAAAGTTATAAGAGATGATTCAAAACCTCTTATGAAATTTGAGCCAAACAACCCGGATGCAGACGCAAACGGGTATGTGGCATATCCAAATATTAATCCTGTTGTAGAAATGTCCGATTTAGTAGAAGCGACACGTTCTTATCAGGCAAATGTTGCGGCATTTCAAAGTGCAAAAGATATGGCAAATGCTGCTATATCACTTTTACAATAAAAGATGGAGTTATAAAATATGAACAATATTAACAATATAGCCGGCGCATCAACAGCAGATCTTTTAAAGCAAAAAGGTGCCGTAGAAAAAGGCACAGGCGGTGAAGCTTTTGCCGAGCAGTTAAAATCAGCCATCAATGAAGTGAATGATATTCAGCAAGACAGTGAAAAAGCCATCGCTGATTTGGCTACGGGACAGGTAAAAGACCTGCACCAGGCAGCACTCGCAATCGGTAAAGCAGAAACAAGCATGAAACTTATGTTAGAGATACGAAACAAAGCACTTAATGCGTATAAAGAGATCGGTAGAACTCAATTATAATCTACCTCTGCATATAATATAACTCAATGGTAAACCGCAACAAAAGTAAAAAAATTCTTCTTCTTTATGTCCTTATTTCTCTTGCTTTTATAGTCTTTTTAAGTGTAATGCTTCTTACTGCGACAAAAGCACGGCATATGCCCTCTTTATATACCGTGGAGAGTTCAAAAGCCGAGCGTGGCAGCATCATCAGTGCAGACGGTTTTCATATAGCCACCACAAAAAAACTCTATAAAGCGGTTGTCAACACCCGATATATCGACCCTGATAAAAAAGAGTTGTTTATAAAGCTTTTTAGTATCTACTCAGGAATGAGCCCTCAAGCAATTAAAAAAAGACTCTCCAGGCGCAAAGGAGTTGTTGTTTTAAGTTATGATGTTCCCCAAATTCAGGCACACTATTTAAAAACACTCGCCAGAGAACTGAGACGTTTTAAGGTATTTTTAGAATTGAAAAACCCAAAAACAGGGCTTCGTTCTGTACATGGGTTGAGTATATTAGAGAGTGGTGAAAGCCGCGAGTACCCTTATGGAACCCTGCTTACCCCAATTATAGGCTATCCGCATAAAATAGAAGAAGACGGCTATACCTCTATAAAAGGAGTCAAAGGGCTTGAAAAAAGATTTGACAATGAGCTTTCACCCAGACAAGACGGTTACAGTAGAGGCAAGCGTGATGTAAACAGCTATATTATTTTAAATAAAGAGAGTTTTACCAAGCCAAAAATCAATGGTCTTGATATAAAACTCACCATTCCCGTTTCCTTTCAAATCAGACTAGAAAAAATGCTTGATGTAATGAAAAAAGAACTCCGCGCCAAAGAAGTAATGATAGCTATAATGGACTCAAAAAAAGGAGATGTTTATGCCATGGCAAGTTCAAACAGGTACCTGCCAAAAGACATTAAACGCAGTGACTATCCTTCTCTTAACAGTTCGATGATAGAATATAGTTTTGAGCCGGGGAGTGTTTTAAAACCCATAACTTTCGCATTGCTGTTAGAACATAAGCTTGTCAATCCTTATGATTTAGTCAACGGGCATAACGGGCGTTTTAAAATAGGAAGAAAAGTCATCACGGATGAACATAAATTTGACTGGCTCTCGGCTGAAAATGTTATAGTTTACTCCTCAAATGTCGGTATGGCACAACTTGCACAAAGACTCTCCGGCTATGATTTTCACAGAGGTCTCAAAAGTTTCGGTTTTTCCACCAAATCTACACCGGATTTAATTTATGAAAAGAGAGGTTCCATTCCAAGTGCAAAACGGCTTGAAAATGAAATATACAAAGCAACCTGTGCTTACGGTTACGGAATACGTGCAAATTTAATGCAGCTGCTTCGCGCTTACAGTGCTTTTAACAACAACGGCAGAATGGTAAAACCCAAGCTCGTCAAGAGCTTTATAGATGAACACGGTAGCGTTAAAGAGATCGGTTATGAAGAGAGTGTTCAGGTCATAAGAAGCGCAACAGCAAAAAGAATGAATAAAATTCTACTAAAAACCGTCAATGAAGGAACCGGGAAAAAAGCCATAACAAAAGGGCTGCAAATCGGAGGAAAAACGGGAACTGCTCACATAGTTGAAAAAGGTCAGTACGTAAGAAAATACAATACCGCTTTTATGGGTTTTGCAAATGACAAAAAGCATAAATTTACCATAGGTGTCATTGTCATTCAGCCTAAAAAAAGCCAGTTTGCGGCACAGACTGCCGTACCTGTCTTTAAAAAAGCTGTTGATATTATGATTGAAGAAGGATATTTAGAGCCAAATATTGTCAAGTAATCTGGTTTTACCGACAATAACTTCAACGAGTATAACAGTGTTGCCTACTTCTACTTCTTTAATTACTTCAAAATCACGGTTGAGTACCTCTACATACTCAATAGATAAAGGTGCCAAAACTTCAAGCATCGCTTTTTTAATTTTTTGCGTATGAACAATATTTTTACCGATAAGCTGCGATGCTATATATAAAGATTTAGGAATTTTCAATGCTTCTTTTCTTTCTTCATTTGAAAGATAAATATTTCTACTACTCAACGCTAAACCATCACTGTCTCGCACAATATCTACCGGTACAATTTCAACGCTCATAAAAAACTGTTTTACCATCAAGCCTATAAGATTGAGCTGCTGTGCATCTTTTTTTCCAAAGTAGGCCCTTGTAGGAGAGACAATATTGAGTAGTTTCATTACAACTCTCAAAACCCCGCTAAAGTGTCCCGGTCTTGTAGCCCCCTCAAGCACATAGCCCCGTACATTCGGTGCGCATATTTTTACTTCATCTTGAGTGTATATATCTGATGCATTTGGAAAGAAGAGTACATCCACCCCTGCTAATTTACATATTTTTTTATCCGCTTCATCTTTTTTAGGGTACTTTTCTAAGTCTTCTCCTGCCAAAAATTGCGTTGGATTCACAAAAATAGAGACTACTACTACTTCATTTTCTTCCTTTGCACGCTTTATAAGTGCGATGTGTCCTTCATGTAAGGCACCCATTGTCGGTACAAATCCTACCGTTTTGTCAATATCTTTTAAATGTTCTTTTAATGCCAAAGGATTTGATATAATCTTCATTTTAAGCCCTGCTGTAATATAATTGCAATTATAACAAGTAAATTTATAAAAACAGAATGGTGAGATATGGATAACTACGAATACACAGAACTTTTAAAAAATATTACCCTGAAAATGAAAAATATTACGGGTGTTGTCGAGCCGGAAAAAATCCAAACAAGACTCCAGGAGATTCAAGAACTGGAGAATGACCAGGATTTTTGGAACAACGCAGATTATGCAGCCAAAATACAAAAAGAAAAAACACAGCTGCAAAGAAAACTAGACAAATACAATACTGCAAAAGATGCTGTTGAAGATGCAAAAGAGTTGTATGACATGGCAAAAGAAGAAGATGACAGCGAATCGCTTGAAGCACTTTATGAAGATGCACCAAACCTGGAGAAACAAATTCGCGATATGGAAATCGAAGTCCTGCTTAGCGGTGAAACAGATGCCAATAATGCTATTTTATCCATTCATCCCGGTGCAGGAGGAACAGAGTCTCAAGACTGGGCCGAGATGCTGCTAAGAATGTATAAACGCTGGGCTGAGCGACGCGGTTTCAAAGTCGAAGTTTTGGATTATCAGGCGGGAGAGGAAGCAGGTATTAAAGATGTTTCAGTACTTATTAAAGGTGAGAATGCTTATGGGTATCTCAAGGTTGAAAACGGTATTCATAGGCTTGTAAGAATATCGCCCTTTGACTCCAATGCCAAACGTCATACCTCTTTTGCATCTGTTATGGTTTCCCCTGAGGTTGATGATGATATTGACATTACTATAGAAGACAAAGATATACGCATAGACACCTACCGCTCAAGTGGAGCAGGCGGACAACATGTCAACAAAACTGAATCTGCAATTCGTTTGACGCATATAGAGACGGGCGTTGTCGTACAATGTCAAAATGACAGAAGTCAACACAAAAACAAAGCAACCGCACTAAAAATGCTCAAATCTCGTTTATATGAATTGGAACTTGAAGAGCAAAAAGCCAAAGAAGCAGGAATAGCCAAAAGTGAAATAGGCTGGGGGCATCAAATACGCTCCTATGTTATGCAGCCTTATCAACAAGTAAAAGACACAAGAAGCAATGAGGCATATTCTAATGTTTCTGGTATATTAGACGGCGATATAGACAATATGATAGAAGGTGTTTTAATAGCGATAAATCGTGTTTAGGATTCAAAATTAAATAAAACCGCATTCTATCTCATTCTTTTGCTCCTAGTCAAACGATTTTAATCGTCGCGTAGCTAAAGCTATGCTCCTCATAAAATAGTTCAACTAGAAACAAAATAACATTGCTATAATCAGCGTATTTATTTAATTTTAAATCCTTAATTTTCCTCTTTTTTTAAAAAACTGTACGCTAAAAATAGGACTCCTAAAATCATTGCAAAAATTGTGATATATTTTGCACGTTGTTGTTGTGCCTGGGAGAGAGCCTTTGTGATATGAGACATATCTGATTTAGTTTTTTTGACACTTTTGATACTTCTCACACTTGCTTCCATTCTGGCAACATTTGCCGCAGCTATCTCATTTTCACTGACACCCATTTTAGGTGTAACCCAAAAATGCACAGCAAATCCGACAAGAAGCATTATTATCCCGAGTGTCCTTAGTATTATAATCTTATGTTTTAAAAAAAATTCCATCTTCTCTCTTCTCTTTTGCTATTTATAAAGCAAATTATGTCAAAATCACGATATGAATCTACTTAAAGAATTTTTACTTGATGATAAATGCTCTTATCTTGAAGATAAAGAACAAACAACACACTATAAGGTAATTGACAATTGTAGCACTACATTTTGTGAAAGTTTGATAGAACGAGGCTACAGACGTTTTGGTAAGATGTTTTTCAGACCTATCTGTACTACATGTAGCGAGTGTCAAAGTATTAAAATAGATGTAGAAAATTTTACCTTTAGTAAATCTGCAAAAAGAGTACTGAAAAAAGCAAAAAATATTCGTACTTTTATACGTACACCGAGTGTTACACAAGAGCATATTGATTTATTTGAAAAGTACCATCTTTATATGCATAAAAAAAAGGATTGGAACTACTCAAAAACAACTCTGCAGCACTACTACAACTCTTTTGTGACAGGACATGGTGATTTTGGATATGAAGTGCTTTATTATGATGATGACAACTTAATTGCGGTAGATTTAATAGATATTTTAGAGAATGGCGTCTCTTCCATCTACTTTTATTATGACCCTGATTATGCCAAATATTCTTTAGGAAAATTATCTCTCTATCATCAGATAAAATTTGCAAAAAGTGCAAATAAAAAATGGATTTATTTGGGCTATTATGTAAAGGGTTGCCCTTCCCTCTCATATAAATCAGAGTACACGCCTTATGTCACCCTTCAAGGCAGACCAAATGAGCACGAAGAGTTTATATGGTCTTAGAGAGTTCTTTTTTCTGCTCTTGCCTGATCTCTAATTTTTTCTTTTGTACTTCTTGATTGAGCTGTTGTTCAAGTTTTTCCTGTTGGAGTTTATCATTTTTTCTAATTCTTCTAATTTTCTCTAATTCTCGTAATTTTTTTCTGTTTAACAAACTCTTTTTATATTCTTTTTTTCTTCTCAAGTTTTTATCATTATCTAAATATTTTTGTATCAATCCTGTTGCATTTACTTCATCTGAATGAGAAAAATAATAATCAATTATCTTATTTTTACTCTTTTTTTCATCAATAAGACCGGTATTGATTAACTGTGAAAAAAGCTTCGAATTTTCATTTTCTATTGCCAAATCCAAATTTCTTTTTGCAGATCTTACAAGAAAATCATTTGTTTGTGAGAGTTTTCTCAACTTATTTAAATATTGCATTTTATTAGTATTTACACCTTCATCAAGTGCAAAACCATCTTTTTTAAGTTTTTTAACATCGGCAACATACTCTTTAATCTTCTTTTTATAGACCTTGTAGTCATCTATATTTTCTAGTTTTTGAATTTTATCCACATTGTTATATATAATATCACCAAGGGTAGAGAAAGCTTTTGGATTTTGTGCATAAAGAGCGATATTTAGTAGGAAAAAGAAAAATATTTTGTACATTATAATAACCTGATAAAAATTTTTATTATTATAACAGAATTTTTATTTTTTAAAATAAGAAAGTGTACTCTCTCAAAAGAGAGTACACGGAGAGTAAAAGTTTATAACGAGGTTATTAACCGTTACGTTTTTTCTGAATTTCTTCAGCTACATTTTTAGGAACTTCTTCATAATGATCAAATTCCATTGCGTATGTAGCACGCCCTTGAGTTGCAGAACGAAGATCAGTTGAATAACCGAACATTTCAGCTAGAGGAACAAAAGCATCAACAATTTTATTTCCAGCTCTGTCACCCATGTTGTTTACTTGTCCACGTCTACGATTAAGGTCACCGATAACATCACCCATGTAATCTTCAGGAACTTCAACTTCAACTTTCATCATAGGCTCAAGTATTGCAGCATCTGCTTTACGGCAAGCTTCTTTGAATCCCATTGATGCAGCTAGTTTAAATGCCATCTCATTTGAATCCACATCATGGTAAGAACCATCATATAATGTAACTTCAATATCTTCCATTGGATAACCGGCAAGAACACCACTAGCCATAGCTTCTTCACAACCTTTCTCAACTGCAGGAATGTATTCTCTTGGAACAGATCCACCTTTGATTTCATTGTTAAAGACAAAACCAGTATCAGCTTCACCCGGTTTAACTTTCAGGAATACATGACCAAATTGACCACGTCCACCAGATTGTTTTGCATATTTGTACTCTTGATTAACTTCTTTTTTAATCGTTTCACGATAAGAAACCTGTGGAGCACCAACTTCTGCTTCAACTTTGAACTCACGTTTCATGCGATCAACAAGAATTTCTAAGTGTAACTCACCCATACCAGAGATAATAGTTTGACCTGTTTCATCATCAGTATGTACTCTAAATGATGGATCTTCAGCAGCCAGTTTTCCTAAAGCAATACCCATTTTTTCTTGGTCAGCTTTTGTTTTTGGCTCAACTGCAACAGAGATAACCGGTTCAGGGAAGTCCATACGTTCAAGTACAACTTTCTCAGCAGGATCACATAAAGTATCACCTGTAGTCGTTGATTTAAGTCCAACAACTGCACCAATTTCACCAGCATAGATCTCTTTAATCTCTTCACGCTTAATAGCATGCATTTTCAAGATACGACCAACACGCTCTTTTTTATCTTTTGTTGTATTGTGTACATAAGAACCTGATTCTAATGAACCACGATATACACGGATAAAAGTAAGAACACCCACAAATGGATCTGTCATAATTTTAAATGCCAATGATGCAAAAGGTCCATTGTCAGTTGATTCAACAACAACTTCTTTTTCTTCATCATCCATCATTGTACCCATAATTGGCGGTGCTTCAACCGGTGAAGGAAGGTAATCAACAACAGCGTCAAGTAAAGTTTGAACACCTTTGTTTTTAAATGCAGTACCAGGAGTCATCGGAACAATAGCCATACCGATAGTTGCAGATTTAATAGCCGCTTTGATCTCTTCTTGTGAAATTTCTTCACCTTCTAAGAATTTTTCAGCAAAATCATCATTACCTTCAACTTCAGCTAAAGTTTCAAGCATTTTTTCTCTGTACTCATCAGAAATTTCTTGAAGTTCAGGGCGAATATCTTGCACATGGTAGTTAGAACCCATTGCAGCATCTTCATCCCATACAATTTCTTTCATCTGTACTAAATCAACGACACCCTCAAATTTGTCTTCAGCACCGATAGGTAACTGAAAAGGCATTGGGTTACCTTTGAGGCGATCACGAATTTGACGCTCAACTTCATAGAAATCTGCACCAGTTCTATCCATTTTGTTAACAAAAACAATAGATGGAACTTTATAACGATTACGTTGTCTCCAAACTGTTTCTGATTGTGGTTGAACCCCACCAACAGCACAGAATACTGAAACAGCACCATCAAGTACACGCATAGAACGTTCAACTTCAATAGTAAAGTCAACGTGGCCCGGAGTATCGATAATATTTATCTGTTTTCCTTGCCATTCACAAGTTGTTGCAGCAGAAGTAATTGTAATACCACGCTCTTGCTCTTGTTCCATCCAGTCCATAGTAGCAGCACCATCATGAACCTCACCAATTTTATGCTCAACACCAGTATAGAAAAGAATTCTTTCTGTTGTTGTTGTTTTACCCGCATCAATGTGAGCAGCAATACCGATGTTTCTTACATCTTCTAATTTATGACTTCTTGGCATATGTTATCCTATTACCATCTATAATGAGCAAATGCTTTATTAGCTTCTGCCATTTTATAAGTATCTTCTTTTTTCTTAAATGCTGAACCTTTATCTGATGCAGCATCCATAAATTCATTAGCCAATCTCTCAGCCATAGTTCTTTCATTACGTTTACGAGCTGCATCAACCAACCATCTAATTGCAAGAGATTGTTGACGCACAGGGCGTACTTCTACTGGAACTTGATAAGTAGCACCACCAACACGGCGACTTTTAACCTCTATTATAGGTTTGATATTCTCAATAGCTTCATTAAATGTATCTATTCCTGATTTTTCTCCACGAGAACCAATGATATCCATTGCACTGTAGATAATTTTTTCAGCAGTAGATTTTTTACCATCTAACATGATTTTGTTTATAAATTTCGTTAAAATTTTGCTTCCATAAACTGGATCTGGCATAATTTCACGAACGGGAGCTTTTCTTCTTCTCATTTGTAATTTTCCTTACTTCAATTTGTATTCTTCAAATTTACTCAAAATTAACCACTAAAGGTCAATCCTGTAGCTATTGAATATATATTAAAAAAATAATCTTAGATTATTTTTTAGGCTTTTTCGTACCATATTTTGATCTTGCAACAGTTCTGTTTGCAACACCAGCAGTATCAAGTGCACCACGAACAATGTGATACTTCACACCAGGTAAATCTTTAATACGGCCACCACGTACAAGTACGATTGAGTGTTCTTGAAGGTTGTGACCTTCACCACCGATATATGAAATAACTTCAAAACCTGAAGTTAATCTAACTTTTGCAACTTTTCTTAAAGCCGAGTTAGGTTTTTTAGGTGTAGTTGTGTAAACACGTGTACATACACCACGACGCTGTGGACATGAGTCAAGAGCCGGTGATTTTGATTTTTTAATCACACGTTTACGCTCTTTACGAATCAATTGATTGATTGTAGGCATACAATTCCTTTTTTCTTAAATTTTTCCAGTAGAATAAAACTCACTAAAAAATTTAGAGAGTTATAGACACGAAATAATACAGAAATTGTAATTAAAGTTAGCTTATTTTAAGAATGAATTAATTTTTATAGATTAGAGTGAGAAAAAATGTTGGAGGAAGTAAAGAAGATGTTACTCTTCTTCACTTACAAATTCAAGGTTTTGATCTTTATATATACCTGTTCCAACAGGAATAGTACGACCAATAATAACATTTTCTTTTAAGTTTTCAAGATTATCGACTTTTGCCGAAACTGCAGCTTCCGTCAATACTTTTGTCGTATCTTGGAATGATGCAGCTGAGATGATAGAATCAGCTGAAACTGCCGCACGTGTAATACCGACCAAGAATGGTTCAGCAATCGCAGGACGACCGCCAAGACGCATGATTTTTTCATTTTCTTGAGCAAATTTTACTTTAGAAACCAAATCACCTTCAATAAACTTCGTATCACCTGATTTTACAATTTTAACTTGACGCAACATTTGTGTAAAGATTACCTCAATATGTTTATCGGCAATATTAACCCCTTGAGAACGATACACTTGCTGCACTTCAGATACAAGATAGTTATATAAAGCTTTCACACCCATGATACGTAAAAGTTCATGTGAAGATAAAATACCTGTTGTAAGACGCTCACCTGCGTGAACAAAATCACCAGGATTAACTACAGGCTCATGTGATTTATCTACAAAGTATTCTTTTACTATACCATTATCAGCATTGCTTACAATAATTCTTACTTTCCCACGTAGAGGTTTACCAAAGCTGACTACACCATCAATTTCAGAAATAAGTGCTGTTGCTTTAGGACGACGACCTTCAAAAAGTTCAGATACACGTGGCAGACCCCCTGTAATATCTGATGATTTTTGTAATGCTTTTGGTGTTTTTGCCAAAATGTCGGCAACTTTCACTTCCGCACCGTCTGCAACATATACAGATGACTTCGGCTCAATTGCGTAACGTAAAAGTTCGCCGCTTTCTGTTGCCAACACGATTGCCGGCTTATACTCTGAAGATATATGATCATTAATCATAAGACGTGTTTTACCTGTCAACTCATCAAGCTGTTCACTTGCTGTTGTTCCGACAATAATATCTTCATATTTTACAATACCGTTTGCCTCAGAGATAATTGGATTAGAATATGGATCCCATTCGGCTATTACAACTGATTCATCCGATGAAGGTTTTGCAATAACAGTATCTCTATCAACACTTTCATTATCATCAGTAACAATAACGGAACCACGCGCAATATAGTGACGAACACCCTCACGGTTATTAGCATCAATTACAGCTGCAAAAAGACCTTTTTCAACAACTTCGTACCCTGATTTCAATCCTTCAAATCTCTCAAGGTAATCGCCTCTAAGTAAAAAGTACTTCACAGTACCTTCTTCCTTTGCAAGAATTTTTTTCGTAACAGGGGCACCGTCATCAACTAGGAGTTCTGATGCATATGGAATACGGCTTGGTACGTTCCATCCGTCTTTAATTGTTTCAACAATAGAATCGAGTGCTTCAACTTTTTCGCCATTTTTGTGCGGGAAGTAGTATTTCCCTTCAATCTGTCCGCTTACACCTGCAAGTTCATTCGGTTTTGCTATTTCGATTTTACGTAATGAATAGCGTACTGTTTCATCATCAGATTTCACACTTATAATCACTTCATCATGGATCGTTTGAATCTCAATTGTTCCGGCAAATGGTGCTTTTATTTTTGGTTCAACCAATAATACACCCGCATTACGGCGGTTCGCAACAATATTTTTACCCTCTTTATTTTTATAAGTTTTCAAATTATAATAACGGATAAATCCTTCTTTTTCTGCAATAACCTGACGCTCTTGTGCAGTAGAAGATGCAGTTCCACCAACGTGGAATGTTCTTAGAGTCAGCTGTGTACCCGGCTCACCGATTGACTGAGCTGCAATAATTCCGACTGCTTCTCCAGCACGAACAATATGCCCTGTTGCAAGGTTTACACCATAACACAATGCACATACACCCTCTTGACTTTTACATGTAGTCGGTGTTCTGATAACTGCTGTTTTAATGCCTGATTCAGCAATTACTTTTGCAGAAACTTCATCAAGTAGTGTTCCCTCAGCATACAAAATTTCATTTGAAATCGGGTCAATAATATCATCAGCAAGTACACGACCGTTGAGTCTGTCTTCCAATGATTCAATCAATGTATTTTGATCAGAAATATCAGAAATTTCAATCCCTTCATGTGTATGACAATCATGTTCAACAATTTTTACATTTTGCGCAACATCAACAAGTTTACGAGTCAAATA
>JAMORM010000171.1 GCA_027063585.1 Sulfurimonas sp.
GAACCGGCTGTCATTGAAACAAGTGCACCATAAGAGCGAGATTCAACTTCACCTGTAAATGGGCGGAATTCCAAGAAAGAGTGATTCATTACACCCTCACCTTTTGTATCTGTCAAAAACTGTCCACGGAATCCGATTAATGCACGAGCCGGAATTTCAAACTCTATACGCTGAAAACCTTGTCCCATTGGAAGCATTGATTTCATTTCAGCTTTTCTTTTACCTAAACGTTCAATTACTGTACCACTTAAGTCTTCAGGAACATCAATTACCAAATGCTCAAACGGCTCACATTTAACACCGTTAATCTCTTTAGTAATAACTTCTGGACGGGAAATCGAAAATTCAAAATTTTCACGACGCATATTTTCAGCAAGAACTGTAATTTGAAGCTCCCCACGACCTGAAACTTTAAATTTACCCTCACCGATTACTTCAAGTTTCATTGCAACATTTGTATTCATCTCAAATTCAAGACGTTCACGCAACTTGTTTGATGTTACATGTTTTCCCTCTTTACCCGCAAGTGGAGAATCATTTACGGCAAAAACAACCGTAAGTGTAGGCTCTTCAACATGCATAGGGTCCAATGCTACAGGATTAACAGGATCAGCAACAGTATCACCGACATCCACAGTTTCCATACCGGCAAATGCTACAATGTCACCTGCTTCTGCTTCGTCAATTTCCATACGATTTAAACCGTGAAAACCGATAAGCTTAGAAATCTTCCCTTTTACCATTTCACCGTCAGCTTTTGCAAGCATAACATTATCGCCTTTTCTAACAGTACCGTTAAAAATACGGCTAATACCTATTTTACCGACATAATTATCATAGTCAAGTGTAAATACCTGTGCTTGAAGAGGATTTGCCGCATCACCTTCCGGTTCAGGAATACTGTTGATGATTGTTTCAAAAATACATTGAAAATCTCCACCCTCTTCATCCATATCAAGCTTTGCAATACCATCACGTGCCGCTGCATAAATGATTGGAAAATCCTGTTGTTCATCTGTTGCACCCATAGCTGCAAAAAGATCAAACATCTCATCGACAACACGTTCAGGATCAGCTGAAGGTTTATCAATCTTATTAATAACAACAATTGGCATTTTACCAAGTGCAAGCATCTTTTTAACAACGAACTTTGTTTGAGGCATAACACCTTCATAGGCATCAACAAGTACTAAAACACCATCAACCATTTTAAGTACACGTTCAACTTCTCCACCGAAATCGGCGTGGCCCGGAGTATCAATAATATTAATTTTGTAATCTTTGTAACGAATAGCAGTATTTTTAGAAAGAATCGTAATTCCACGCTCTTTTTCTAAATCGTTGCTGTCCATAGCTCTTTCATCATGTTGTTCATGTGAACCGAATGTACCAGATTGCTCCAGTAAACCATCAACCAGTGTAGTTTTACCATGGTCAACGTGTGCAATAACTGCAATATTTCTAATTTTTTGCATTAGGGGGTTTCCTTCTTGGGAAAATTTTTCGTGATTATACCCAAATAATTATTATATCCTTGTAAAATTCATGATATACTTTGCTTATGATTAAATATCCGCAGAGTCTTGATACGATTTTTAACAAACTGTACAAACATAATATAAAACCTGTTATTGTCGGCGGTTATATTCGTGATGTAATTTTAAACATACCCTCAAATGATATTGACATTGAACTATACGGTATTGCATCTCTTGATGAAGTAGAAGAACTTCTGCAAGAATTTGGAGATGTAAACAGTGTCGGTAAAAGTTTTGGTGTGTGTAAAGTGTTCTATAATGATTTAGACTTGGACTTTTCACTGCCAAGACAAGACAATAAAATTGCTTCTGGACATCAGGGTTTTAAAATAACTGTTAATACAAATTTAGATTTTAAAACGGCTGCAAGCAGAAGAGATTTTACAATAAATGCAATCGGATATGATGTTAAAAATAAAAAAATATTAGACCCATATCACGGTAGAGAAGATTTAGATAAAAAAATATTAAAAGCGGTAGATAATGAAAAATTTGCAGAAGATCCGCTAAGAGTACTTCGTGCTATAGTTTTTGTATCACGTTTTGATATGAAATTAGACAAATCCCTTGAGTTTACATGTAAACACATGATACAAAACAAACTCCTTGATGAACTACCCAAAGAGCGGATTTTTCAAGAGATTAAAAAGCTTCTTCTCAAATCAGACAACCCATCCAGAGGATTTTATCTACTCAAAGATTTAGGAGCATTTTCATTTTTTCAAGAATTTAACACGCTTGATGAAAAAGAATATACAGAAATTTTAAGTGCTCTGCAAAAACTAAAAACTTTTGAAATAACATGTGATAAAGAATTTGTTATACTTGCTTTAGCTGTTATAACATCAAAATTTTCAGATATACAAACACAAACTTTTTTAAATAGAATAACAAGTGAAAAAATAATAAATAAAAAAGTTTTTCTACTCCATCAAATTCATTTTAACCTAGAAAAGTTCAGTGATTATGATATATATACACTTGCTAAAAAAATAGATATTGAATTTTATTCATATTACTTACATGTAACACAAAATAAAAAAGAAAAAGTAGAATATTTACTCAAACAGGCAAAAAAGCTGAATGTTTTACATGAACCAATCCCCCCACTTATACAAGGAAAAGATTTAATAAAACTTGGTATACAACCATCAAAAGAATTTTCAAAAATTCTTGAGTATGCCTATGAAGCACAAATAAAAAACAGTTTTTTAAATAAGAAAGATGCCATTTCCTGGCTTAAAAAGAATCTACTTTCCTAAAACATTCATTTTGTTTTGTAATTGGGCATATTGGTTTATAGTATTTATGGCTCTCTCAAGAGTATCAGTAAGTTTTGAAGCATATATTTGTTTGTTTCGTGTGTCAAAATCATCTATAATCTCTTTATAATTTTCTAAAAAATTTTGAGCCAGTTCAATTGTTTGTACGTTTATTTGCTTACTTGTCAATATAGCAATAAATAAATCAAAAGCTTTTTTCTTTTTTACATCCATATCATCACTTTTAATGTAATATATTTGTGTTTTTTCATCAAGTGAAGTAAGCTTTTTCATAATTTCATTCATTCCATCAACACTGACTTCAAAGTCTTTTATGCTATTTTTTACATAAGAACGCATCTCTGTAAGATTCATTTTTGATATTTTTTCAATTAAATGTGAATCTGTTTGTTCATCTTGACTTTTATCTCTTTTACCAAACATCTTAACAAACATATATATTCCTTACATCTTAATTTGCATTATTTTGAATCTCTGACAAATATTTACCTTCCACATAGTCAATATTCATCTCTTTGGCTAGAATGTATGTTGCTTCATCTTCTATATTTTTTATCCACGTTTTTACACCATTTTCGTGAGCCATAACATTAAAACCATCAATTATACTACTATTTTGGCTTAATTTTTCACTATTTGAATAATATGTATCAAATCTAACAACATCAATATCTAATTCTCTCAAATACAAAAAGCTAGTATGAATAGCTCCCAATCTGTCTATTGCTATAAGCACACCCAAATTTTTTAATGATTTAATAATACTGTTATATCTGCTTATGTAAGAATAATATTGCATTTCATTCAAAACAAACATCACTTGTGTATGAGGATACTCTTTTAAAAGTTCTTTTGTTTTTACAAGAAATTTGTCATTTCTTAACGATGTCGGTAGAATATTTACTGCATAAATATTTTCTTCGTATATACAGTTTTTAAGTATTTCTTCTAAAACCATCAAATCAAAACTAACGCCAAGTCCTAATTTATTAATAACTTTCAAATATGTTTTAGGATGAATTATTTTATTGTTTTGACCTTTAAGTTTTACATAGCACTCTCGAAATACTACATCATCTGCATTATTATAAACTTCTTGTGACATAATGAACAGGTTTTTATTTTCAATAGCATCAATAACTAATAGTTCCAATTCATTTGGA
>JAMORM010000172.1 GCA_027063585.1 Sulfurimonas sp.
ATTATATCTAAAATATAGTCTTTGTAATGTAATTATAGTATCAATAGCTAAATACATACTGAATATTTACAAAAAACTGTTATTATTTTTAATTAAAAATTTATAAGGAAATAGATATGCAAAATGATGCAATGCTGACTCAACTAAGATATGTACCAAATGATGCTTTGGTGGAACAACTCAAAAGAATTCAAAAGAATACTCACGGGTATGAAAAAATCGAGAAGCATATTTTAGATTTAAATGATCATCTAAAGGTAAACAATGCTTATGTCGCTTTGTCAAATACAAAAGATTATTTTAAAATAAAAGTAGAGTCACCAACGCCTGAATTGGCTCAAGAAGCACATGAAAAAATACAACATTTCAGTGATAAATTTAAAGTAAAAACAGACAAACTGCCAAATAAGGAAACATATTATATTTTAGGGTATGCGCATTAGGAAAAATAAATGAAAGAGCCGATGAGCATTGAGGGGTATGATAAACTTATAGAAGAATTTAAATATTTGCTAGAAGTTGAAAAACCCAAGGTTGCACATGAAAAACTTGTTGCGGCAGCACTTGGTGACAGAAGTGAAAATGCAGACTATCAAGCTGCAAAAGAGAAATTACGCTTTATTGATAAAAGACTTTTTTATCTTAATAAAATGATACAAAAATCTCAAATCATCGATCCCTCTTTGCATGAACATCATCAAGTTGCTTTTGGCAGTACCGTGATACTTGTCAATATTGACACCGATGAAGAAGAAAAGTATACTATCTGCGGAGTCCTAGAAAGTGAACCTGAAAACGGATTAATTTCTATACATTCACCTCTGGCTAAGGCTATGCTTGGCAAAAAAGAGGGAGATGAATTTAAAATACGACTGCCGAATGCTCTCAAAGAGTATGAAATTGAAAAAATAAAGTATAAAAATATCTTTTCATTGAAAAAAAACATTCGTTCAAAAAGCGATTTTTCTTTCCATTAAAACAACTTTTACCATTCCTTAGATATAATCCCTCTTTAAAAACCAATTTTTAGGAAACATCCGTGAGCCAACAATTAAAAAACATTGATGAACAGTTAGCCAACCATAAACTTTCACAAGAAGACTACAAACATATAAAAGAGATTTTAGGACGTGAACCGAACTTAGTTGAATTAGGAATATTCTCAGCGATGTGGAGCGAACATTGTTCTTATAAATCTTCTAAAGTCCATTTGAAAGGTTTTCCGACGAAAGCACCATGGGTTATTCAGGGACCAGGCGAAAATGCTGGAGTAATTGATATTGGTGACGGCTATGCAGCAGTTTTTAAGATGGAATCACATAATCATCCAAGTTTTATAGAGCCATATCAAGGGGCTGCAACTGGTGTTGGTGGAATTATGCGTGATGTATTTACAATGGGTGCCCGTCCTGTGGCAAATTTAAATGCACTTCGTTTTGGGAATGTCTTAAACAAAGATGATATCTCTAAGCACCAGCGTTATTTAGTACGCGGTGTAACTGAGGGTATAGGCGGTTATGGTAACTGTATGGGTGTACCTACCATTGGTGGTGAAACAAGCTTCGATGAATGCTACAATGGTAATATCCTTGTAAATGCATTTACATTGGGCATTGCTAAGAGTGATGAGATCTTTTATGGTAAAGCTGAAGGAAATGGAAATCCAGTAATGTATGTTGGCGCGAAAACAGGTCGCGACGGTCTTGGTGGGGCTGTTATGAGTTCAGATTCTTTTACTGAAGAGAGTAAATCTCTTCGCCCTACTGTACAAGTTGGTGATCCATTTACTGAAAAACTACTTTTAGAAGCATGTTTAGAACTTTTTAAAACTGACCATGTTATCGGTATTCAAGATATGGGTGCTGCGGGGCTTACTTCATCTGCTTTTGAGATGGCAGGTCGTTCAGGCTCAGGAATGATAATGCATTTAGATAAAGTTCCTGCTCGCGAAGAGGGCATGACTCCGTATGACTTTATGCTAAGTGAATCACAAGAACGCATGCTACTTTGTGCTAAAAAAGGTTCAGAACAGGCAATTATTGATATTTTTGAAAAATGGGATTTGGATGCTGCTGTTGTCGGTGAAGTGACTGATACAGGAAATATGGAACTCTTCTGGCATGGAGAAAAATGCGCTGAGGTTCCTGTTGACCCCGTAAGTGAAGAAGCACCTGAGCTTAATCGTCCTATGAAAAAACCAGTTTATTTGGATGATATACATAAAGTTAGCATTGATGATTTTGATAGAGTATCAAATCAAGAAGCATTTGAAACATTAACCAAATCTATGGAAGTAGTAGACAAATCTTGGATTTATACACAATATGATTCAATGGTACAAACAAATACCATTAAAAATGGCGGAACACTTGACGCATCTGTAATCCGTGTAAAAGAGAACAAAAAAGCATTAGCAATGTCTGCTGACTGTAATGTCCGTTACTGTTATATTGATCCTAAAATGGGCGCGGCGGCTGCAGTTGTTGAATCTGGGCGTAATGTTGCAATGAGTGGAGCAAGACCATTGGCAATTACAGATTGTCTTAATTATGGAAATCCAGAAAATCCTGAAGTTATGTGGCAGTTTGGTGAGGGTTGTTTAGGTATCAAAGAAGCATGTGCTGCACTTACTACTCCGGTAATCGGTGGAAATGTTTCTCTTTATAATGAAACAAATGGTGTTTCAGTTTTTCCAACGCCTTCCATTGCAACGGTTGGTGTTAATGATGATGAAAACAATGTCCTTATGTCAAGTTTTCAATCAGAAGGGAATGCACTTTATTTAATAGGTGAGAGCAGTTCAGAATTTGGCGGTTCTTTATATATGAAAGAGCTTTACAATACCGTTGCCGGAGTTATACCTGAAATTGATTATAAAAAAGAGCTTGCACTTTGGGATTTAGTTATAGAAGCGAATAAAAAACACCTGTTAGAGTGTGCAAAAGATGCAAGCAGTGGAGGTGTTGCAATAGCTTTAGCGAAGATGGCAGCCACAAGTGGACTTGGTTGCGATGTAGATATGAGTGTTGCCGATGATCGAGATATCTTTGCAGAAAGTATGAGCCGTGCTATCATTGAAGTAAAACCTGAAAACTGTGAAGCTTTTGAATCGATGCTTGATGAGTCAATGTCTGTTGAAAAAATTGGTACAGTGGGCGGAGATAATGTACATATAAACAATGTAAATATGAGTATGCAAAAACTTCAGGATAATTATTTTAATACCTTTGAGAAGATAATTTCACAGGATTTATAATTAATATCATCATAAGTTATCATTATGATTGTTTTATCAATTAATTGTAATAATTTAATTTAATTTAATCTATTTGATAGTAGAATCTCTTTGCACTAATTTTAAAGGAAGAGAATGAAAAAGATAATATTAGGATTAAGCGTATTAGCTGTTATGCTATTTACTTCGGGATGTTCAACAATGCATATGGGTTGGACTGCTGTAACAAATCAGCATAAGCTTGATGACGGTGCAATGCCGGCGTATGATGATATGTTTACAAAAGTGGCAAAATACGGTGACCCTGCTCGTGCAATGATGAAAGAGTGGAAAGTGGAAGAAGGTATAAGCGCTGATGAAGTAAAAGAGTCAATAGCAGCACTTACTGAAGAGTATAACATGAGACTTACAGGTTATGTGAAAATGTATACAAAAGAGGATGCAAAGCCAAATGAAGTAAAAGAAGCGAGAATTTGGTCTTTATGTAATCTTACTACAGCAAAAGTATTTTTGAACTATTCAAGATACTATGGTGGTTTTATGCCATGTAGAATTATGTATGTTGCATATGGAAACGGCGATGCATATTTAATTAGTATGGATATGACTCTTGCAATACACGGTGGATATCCATTACCTCCAAAAATGCTAGAAGCTGCTGAAAAAGTAAAAACAGCAATGGAAGAAATTCCTGAACGTGCAGCACAAGGTGATTTTTAATCACTTTTGCTTTTATGAGCTTATAAATTTTATAAGCTCACTATCTAATTGATACGGTGTATTGACGACTGTATCAATTGTCTTATAATTAAATCCATTCTCCGTATAACAAATTACGCTTTCATTTCTATTTTGTATTAAACCATCTATTGCATAGGTTATAAATTTATAAGCCATTAGTCTGTCTTTTACTGTAGGATTACCTCCTCTTTGAAGGTGACCCAGCACATTAACTCTTGATTCAATACCGATTTTTTCTTCAAACCACTCAGCAATCTCTTGGGAGTCTTGATCAATTCCTTCTGCAACAACAGCTATAAAATATCTGCGTCCGTTTTGTATCTCTTGTCTGAATTTCTGCTCATAATCATTTAAATTGTAATCTATTTCAGGAATTAAGCAAAGTTCAGAACCTGATGTAAGGTGAGAGACCAGAGCAAGGTACCCGCATTTGTTTCCCATAGTCTCAATAATAAAAGCCCTTTTAAACGAGGAGGCTGTATCTCTGATGGAGTCTATAGAAAATTTTATCATATTAAGTGCTGTATCCACACCCAAACAATATTCAGTTCCTGAAATATCATTATCAATAGTAGAAGGAATGCCACAAAATCTGATTTTATGTTCTTTGTAAAATGTATGCAGTCCTTTAAAAGAACCATCTCCGCCAAGTACAATCAGCATTATAATTTGCAGTTTGTCTAGATTTTCTTTCGCAATTACGCGATATTTAGCCTGCATAAATCTTTTGCTTCTTGCACTCCCTATTTTTGTACCTCCACGGTTGATAATACCGGCAACATCACAGTAACTTGCCTTTTTTATATTATTGTCAATGAGCCCTTCATATCCGTCATAAACAAAATAGGGAGTTAGATTATTTTGCAGACTGTATTCAACAAATTGCTTTAATGCAGGATTCATTCCTGAGACATCACCACCGGAACAGAGTATAGCTATATTTTTCTTCATTGTAGTTCTCTTAATTTATTTTTTTAAGTTTACCATCTTCTAAACTCTATTTAGCTAAAATGGCACTAATATTTCAAATCAAGGCTTGAATGAATCTTGTCGTTAGGCAAAGCTTTAGTGAGAGGAATTTTTATGAAGCTTTGCTTTAAAAAAAGGAGAAAGAGTGCAAAAAAGAGCGTTAGTAAGTGTAAGCGATAAAAACGGTGTAGTTGATTTTTGTAAATCATTAGTGAAAAACGGGTATGAAATTATTTCGACCGGTGGAACCTATAAGCTTTTAAAAGAAAATGGCGTCGATGCTGTTGAAATTGATGAAGTGACAAAATTTCCTGAATGTTTTGAAGGGCGTGTAAAAACTCTCAATCCTTATGTGCACGGTGGAATTTTACACCGTCGTGACAAGCAGTCACATTTAGATCAGGCCAAAGAGCTTGGTGTCGAGGCAATTGATTTGGTTTGCGTTAATCTTTATCCTTTTAAAGAGACTATTGAAAAAACCGATGATTTTGATGATATTATAGAAAATATCGATATAGGCGGACCGGCTATGGTACGTTCGGCTGCAAAAAACTTTGATGCTGTTTTAATTGTAACAAATGTGCAAGATTATGGTGAAGTTATTGATGCAATAGAAAACGAAAAAAACACAAAAGAGTTCCGTCGTGGTTTTATGATAAAAGCCTATGAGCACACGGCTGCATATGATTCAATGATAGCAAATTATATGAACGAGCGCTTTAATGAAGGTTTTGGCGAAAAACAGTTTGTAGTCGGCAATAAAGTAATGAACACACGTTACGGTGAAAACCCTCATCAAAAAGGTGCATTGTATGAATTTGATAAACATTTTTCACAAAACTTTAAAACTCTTAAAGGTGAGGCAAGTTTTAATAATTTAAATGATTTAAACGGTGCAGTAAAAATCGCACGTGCATTTGGAGATGAAAATGCCGTTTGTATCTCAAAACACGGAAATCCTTGCGGCTTTGCAATAAAAGAGACACTTTTAGAAGCTTATACCGAAGCACTCAAGTGTGATCCTGTTTCTGCTTTTGGTGGTGTTGTAGCAGTAAACGGTACAGTAGATAAAGCACTTGCTCAGAAGATGAATGAAATTTTTATAGAAGTAATTATTGCCGGTCGTATCACTGAAGAGGCACAAGAAGTATTTGCCGCAAAAAAACGCATAAAACTTTTTGAAATGGGTGCAGATAAACTGATACTTGCAAATGACAAAAAAGATTTTAAACATATTGACGGAGGATTTATTTTTCAAGATGCCGATAAGGTAAAAGATGATGAAGTGAAAAATGCAAAACTTATGAGTAAAAAGGCTGCAACTCCAGAGGAGATGAAAGATTTAGAAATTGCATATAAAGTAGCATCGCTTACAAAATCAAATTGTGTTGTATATGTAAAAAATGCTGCAATGGTCGCTGTGGGCATGGGCATGACAAGTCGTGTTGATGCCGCACAGTGTGCACTCAAAAAAGCAAAAGAGATGGGAATTGATGTAACAGGTGCAGCACTTGCAAGTGAAGCATTCTTTCCGTTTCGTGATTCTATAGATGCAGCCGCAGCAGCGGGTGTGAAAAATGTTATTGAGCCTGGTGGGTCAATTCGTGATGATGAAATTATAGCCGCAGCTGATGAATTTGGTATGAGCCTTTACTTTTCAGGTATTCGTCACTTCTTACATTAAAGATATCAAGGTTTTTTTACCTTGATTGACATACGCTCAACTAATATGATATAATTCCACTAACAACAAGCTATAATTATCAAATAAGTTAGAAGGAATGAAATATGAGTAAATCATTATACGAAACATTGGAAGTCTCTCCAAATGCAAGCGAATCAGAAATCAAAAAAGCATATAGAAAATTAGCACGTAAATATCATCCGGATGTGAATAAAGATCCGAGTGCGGAAGAAAAATTTAAAGAAATTAATGCAGCTTATGAAGTTCTCAGTGACAAAGAGAAAAAAGCACAGTATGATCAATACGGTGATGCAATGTTTGGCGGTCAAAATTTCCATGATTTTTCACAAAGTCAAGGTGGAAATGTAGATCTTGATGAAATACTGCGTCAAATGTTCTCAGGTGGTGGAGGCGGCTTTAGCGGCTTCGGTGGAGCAGGAGCATCCGGTTTTGGTGGCTCTGGTTTTGGCGGACAACAACGTTATCAAGAACCAAATCTTGATATTGAAGCAAATGTAACAATTCCATTTGCTGTGGCAATTTTAGGTGGTTCACACTCTGTTTCAGTGAATGGTGAACGTTTTGATATAAAAATTCCTGCCGGTGTAAAAGATGGTGAGCGAATGCGTGTTAAAGGCAAAGGTCATGCACAAAACGGCAGAGTCGGTGACCTCTTTTTACGTATACATGTAGCACCAAGTCCTGAATATGAAAGAGAAGGGGATGATTTAGTTAAAACTATTGATGTGCCATTATATGCTGCACTCTTTGGTGAGAAGATCTCTGTGCAGACATTAGAGAAAGAAATTAAACTGAAAATTCCGCAAAATACAAAGAATGGACAAAGATTCCGTGTCAAAGGCATGGGGGCTATGAATCGTAAAACAAAACAAAGAGGTGATTTATATTTAAAAGCAAATATTGTCTTACCGAAAGTTGAAGATTTAGATCCTGATTTAGTTCAAATTATGAAAGAAAAATTACCTAAAACAGTATAAAAGGAGGGTATTAATATGCACCATTATGATGAACCGGTCTATTTAATTAGTATCGTTGCAAAAATATTAGATATTCATCCTCAGACTTTACGTCAGTATGAACGAGAAAATTTGATTAATCCATCTCGTTCTGATGGGCGTATAAGACTTTATTCACAACGAGATATTGACAAGATTAAATTGATATTAAGATTAACACGTGAACTTGGTGTTAACTTAGCAGGTGTAGATATTATTTTAAATTTAAAAGAGACTATAGACGCAATGGAAAAAGAGATTGCCCAGTTGCGTCATGATGTGGAAACTGCTAAAAATGCACATTCTGTTTCGCCAGAGAAATCACTTGTAACGAAAAAAAGCCTATATGAAATGATAGTTTTCAAAGAGTAAAACAGATTACTCTTTGAGTCTTTGTATTTTTGCTCCGACATTTTGAAGTTTATTTTCAAGAGAGTCATAACCGCGGTCTAAATGATAGATGCGATGTACGTTTGTCTCTTGTGTTGCTACAAGTGCAGCTAAGACAAGAGCACTTGAAGCGCGTAGATCTGTTGCCATTACATCTGTTCCGCACAGTTCTGTTTTTCCATTGACAGTTGCGGTATGCCCGTTTAATGTAATATCTGCACCCATACGTTGTAGTTCACTTACATGCATAAATCTATTTTCAAAAAGTCTTTCTTCTATTATGGAAACACCGTTTGCTTGTGTTGCAAGTGCCATAAACTGCGCCTGCATATCTGTAGGAAATGCAGGATACTCTTGTGTTACAATTTTGACAGGTTTTAGCTCTTGTGAAGGATGAATAGTTATAGTATTTTGAGTGATGCTAAAAGTATTTCCCATCTCTTCAAGTTTAGAAATAACCGCTCCTAAATGTTTTGGTTCAACATTTGTAAGTGTGAGTTCAGATTTTGTAATCGCACCTGCACAAAGGTAAGTTCCTGCTTCAATTCTATCAGGTATAACAGAAAATTCTTCAATGTTAAGTAATTTTCCATCTGTTCCGTGAATTTCAAGTATTGCTGTCCCTATACCATTTATTTGAACACCACTAGTATTAAGTACTTCACACAATTGGACTACTTCAGGTTCTCTTGCCGCATTTGTAATAGTTGTAACCCCTTTTGCAAGTGCAGCAGCCATAATGATATTTGCGGTACCAGTAACGGTGACTTTGTCAAAAATAATGTCACATCCTTGAAGCCCGTTGGGTGTTGTCGCTTCAATATATCCGGCTTTTATGTCTATTTTTGCACCCATTTGCTCTAATGCCTTTAAATGCAGATCTATTGGACGTTGTCCAATAGCGCATCCTCCGGGTAAAGATACCTCACAGTGTCCGAATCGAGCCAAGATAGGACCTAGAACCAAGATAGAAGCACGCATTGTCTTAACAATATCATAGGTTGCTTTTGTCTCGTGTAGGTTTGCAGTATTTACGACAACTCTGTCTTCTAAAAACTCACATGCAGCACCGAGATTTGACAATAGTTTTAAAAGAGTTCTTATATCTACCACTTGTGGCAGATTTTTCATATGTACACTGTTCTTTGCAAGTATGCACATTGCAATAAGAGGTAAAGATGCATTTTTTGCACCTGAGATATTTATAGTACCTTCAAGTGAAGCTACATTTTGTATTTTTAAATAGTCCATAGGTCTCTTTGTATTAATTAGTGATTGACATTATATCGAATTATTATGAGTATAGATTAAATATTTTTTTTTTGATATACTTAATTTTTTAAAGGAATTACGAATGAGTTCAGCACTGGACAGATTGAAAAATTTAACCAATAAAATTTCAAGTTATGAAACTGCAAGAAAACAAAATCTAAAAATATTAAAAGATTTATTTATGGAACTAGCGATAGACAAAAAAGTAGACAATTTTGATGATTTATTTAATTTTAAAGCTGTAAATCTGTCGGGTGTTTCATTGAATGATGAGACTCTCGGTGAAATTAAAAAAGGCAGATATCTGCAGATACTGGCGATCAGTTATGATAAAAATGCCATACAAAAAAGTAAAAATATCTCTTTGGCATATTTCGGCAGAGTTGAAAATGTTGAGAATGAATTGAAAAACAAGGTGGTTGACTTTGTAATCCGTTACAGATTTGAAAAAAGCTTTATGACCCTTGAGCATTATCATGATATGTTGGGTAAATTTGGACAAAAAAGTGAGTAGATTTTATTTTTTACTATGGTTTAGGTGGGCGCTTAAATTAACACTCTATACTCTTGTATTAACCTTTGTCATTGCGGCTTTTATAACTTTGGGAATATACATAGCTCAAGGGCTGAAACCTTTGGACATCGAAATAATTACGGCACTTATCGCAATATTTAAATTTTGGTTTGTATTGTCATGGAGTTTTGCACTTTTAATCATTTTGTTTAGAAGTTTAAAGTATATATTTAACAAATGCGTCGGAGGCTATGTGTTTGAACTTTTAACCTGCCCCGTTCAAGAGAAAAAAGACGAAATTAGAGAGGTAATTACCGATATCGGTTATGGTGATTTGCTCAAGGTTTGGCGTAAATGGTTTATGCTCCTTATTTGGATGGTAGCCGCACAGATGATTGTAGCTTTGATTATTATGAAACTGTTTAGTTCGTATGAAAATATTTTTGACTGGTTTAATATTTATTTATTATATATTTTTATTTTAATTGCAGGATATTTTTCTTTTATTGTTTTGAGCATTAAGTGCAAAAAAGTACGGATAAGCAAATGTTAATATTTACGGATGTTGAAACAACAGGGCTCGAAGCAGGTGACGTTATCTGCTCCATTGCCTTGTTATATGAAGATGATGTTATACATGAATTGTTAAACGAAGGGAAAAAAATACCGCCCTTAGCTTCAACTGTTCATCATATAACCAATGAGATGATTCAGAATAAAAAATCATTTAAAGAGAGTAAAATATATGATTTTTTGAAACAAAATAACAGTTCTGACAATACTTTAATAGCACATAATGTAAAATTCGATTTAGAAAAACTAAATGTCGCCGGTTTAGATTGGCAGGGTGATGTTATAGATACGCTCAAAGTAACAAAACATCTTATAAAAGAGTGTGAACTATTCTCTTTGGAGTTTTTACGATATGAATTAAAACTTTACATCAAAGAATGTGAAATGAAGCAAAAATATGGAATTAAAGATGCTTTATGCGTACATAAAGCAGTGCGTGACGTATTTGTAACAAAATTGCTGTTTGAATACCTGCTTGACTACGCAACAATTGAGAAGATGAAAGAGTTGAGTTTTCAAAAGATACTGTTAGAAAAGCTTTCATTCGGAAAATATATGGGAAAATATATAGAAGAGATAGTATTAAATGACAGAGCATATATCACATGGATGTTAGGCTTACAAGAGTTAGATGAAGATTTGAAATACTCACTAGAGTATTATATGAGAGGATAATTATATGAGAGTAGCCGTTGAATGTCAATCTCCGCTTTTACAAAAATCACTAGAACTTTTTTTATCGAAGTATTTAAGTTCATCTAAAAAGAGCGATATTATCATTAGAGATGAAGAGTGCTTAAATGAAAGCCGGTGCTTTTATATTTCAAGTGAAGAAGGGGCAGATTTATTAAAACCTTTTTCAAAGTCACAACTTATTTTAGCATTGGAAAAAAAATATAATGAGTTGTACCCCAAAAGCACAAACAGCATCATTGAAGATGAGGATACGCCAGAGACCATGAATTTTGAAATACTGCAAAAAAGAATTGAATTATTAACACAAGAGTATCAAGAAAATATATTAAGAGCAGTGAAAGCATTTTATGAAAAATAAACAATTAAGTAAGAAAATAATCGCGGGTAAATATAAAGGTAAAAGACTTTTATTGCCATCAAAAACGACAACACGAAGTTCTAAATCTATAGTGTTGGAATCTTTTTTCAATACTTTGCAGTTTAACATTGTCGGTGCAAATTTTGTTGAGGTGTTTTCAGGCAGCGGTTCCATAGGACTTGAAGCCCTCAGTCGTGGTGCAAAAAAAATATACTTTATGGAAAAAGACTCAAATGCTTTAAAAACATTGAAAGAAAATATAGCACAAACTGACCCAAATGCCTGTGAAGTTTTTGCAGGAGACAGTTTTTCAAATATTCATACGGTGGTCTCAAAACTGAAAAAGTCCAATGAAGACGCTTATTTTTATATTGACCCTCCTTTTAGTATTCGAGAAGATATGGAAGATATTTATGAAAAAACAATGCAGCTTATTAAAGAACTACCCGAGTTACATGTAAAGTTGATTATAATTGAACATATGAGCGGACTTGATATTCCTCAAAAATTAGGTTTATATCAAGTGAAAAAATCAAAAAAATTCGGAAATACTACATTGACTTATTTAGTAAGTGAAAATATGGAATAAAACTTGCTGACTCTTGCTTACATGTAAGGATTGACAATGAAATATATTTTATTTTTTCTACTTTTTTTCTCGACACTTAATGCAACGAAAATATCTGATGTGTCAAATATTGTAGGTGTAAGAGAAAATCAGATTATAGGGTATTCTCTTGTTGTCGGCTTGAAAAAGACAGGAGACGGAACAACTTCAAAATTTACACTGCAGTCTATATCAAATATGCTCAAAGCAATGAATATAGATATGAACCCTATAGATATTAAATCTAAAAATGTTGCGGCTGTTGTTGTAACAGCTACTATGAAACCTTTTGCACGACAGGGTGATAAGTTTGATGTGACGGTCTCTTCTATCGGTGATGCAAAATCCTTAGAGGGTGGAACACTTTTAATGACACCGTTAAAAGGGGTTGATGGAAAAATCTATGCTTTAGCGCAAGGTGCGGTTAGTATAGGTGGACTTAATTCAAGAGGTGCCGGAAGTGAATCTCATCCGACAAGCGGCGTTGTTTTTAACGGTGGCTTTATTGAAAGAGAAATAAATATTGATTTATTTCACCAACAGTATGCAACACTCTCTTTAAAAGAATCAGGGTTTCAAAATGCGGTAGGTATTCAAAAAGCTATTAATAACTACTATCATACACAGATAGCTGTGGCTATGGACTCAAGAAGTATAAAACTTAAACGTCCTCAAAATCGTTCAATGATTGAATTTTTGGCAGAGGTACAGGAGATAGATATGAACTATCAGCCAAAAGACAGAATTATCATCAATGAAAGAACAGGAACTATTGTTGCTGGTGTTAATATACAGCTTAAACCGGTTGTTTTGACACATGGAGACATTACGATTAAGATTGTGGAGCAAAATAAGGTTTCAAAGCCTGAGGGTTCAATGAGCGTTGACAAGAATCTTGTTATTGGTTTGAATGAAAATGAAGTATACACGAAAGAGGGTACAACGACAGTAGCGAATCTGGTGCGTTCTTTACAAAAACTTGGAGCTTCGCCAAAAGATATTATATCTATACTTGAAGCTATGAAAAGCGCAGGTAGTATATCTGCTGAATTGAAGGTGATATAATGAGTTATGGAATGAACGCTATTAATGCGCAAGCACAGATAGTGACGGATAATAAGGCAATACCTAAAATTGATAAAAATGCTGAAGATAAAGCTCTTAGGGAGCAAACTGACGCTTTTGAAGCCGTTATTGTAAAAATGTTGATGGATAATGCGATGAAAGATGATAAAAATCTTTTTTCATCTCAGAACGATCCTGGGGATAAAATATATAAATCTATGTATAGAGATGAACTCTCAAAAGCAAGTGCGGGAAGTTTTGGATTTTCGCAAATGCTTTATGACTATTTATCTCAAAAGAATTCATAAAGTTAGCTTAAGAAGTTGCAGTTTTTGTCGATATAGTTGTAGAGATAAAAATTAACTAATTAAACTAAAGGATGAATTATGATTTCAAAAGTAAATAATTCAGTGCTAGGAAGTGCATATGCAAATAATGCACTTTCAAATACACAAAAAAAAGAAAATGTTTCAGCAACTGCGACAGATCAAAAGGGCAGTAAGGTTGATCAACTAAAAGAGTCTATAGACTCTGGAGAATACAAAGTGGATTTATCTGCATTATCTAAAAAGATGGCAGACGAGTTACTTTAGAAATAAATTAACAGGAGAATGACATGTTGAGTCATCATTTGCAAAATGCTTTAAAAGATTTAAAAGATTTAATTTTAATTACAAAATCAGATATCGAAGATATTAAAAAAGCTCAACATGAACATCAGTTTGAAAGACTCTCTATCAAAGAAGAAAAACTCAAAAGTTTTGAAGCTAAAAAAGCGATGATAGATTATGAAATTTCTTCTTTAATGACATCCCACCCGGATGTTGAACTTCCCCAATTACTAGATGAAACACAACATCAATTGCTTGATGAATTAAAAATTCAATTATCAGAGTTAAGAGAAGTAAATAAACATTATGCAAAGTTAGTTGTAGTAGTGAGTAATTTATATAATACATTTTTAGAAAGACTTGTACCGACTGAAATGCAGGGGTATAATAAAGTTGCATCTAAAAATTCTACTATTTTAGAGGTAAGAGTTTAAGATGGCATCTATTTTTAATACACTAAGTATCGGATACAGTGGTTTAAGCACGGCACAAGTCGGTATCAATACAACAGGGCATAATATTGCAAATGCGGAAAATGAAGGATATACTCGTCAAAGAGTAGTGACTGCAGCTGCAAATCCTTTAATTACAAGTGCAGGGAATGTTGGAAACGGTGCTACTGTCCAAGATATCAAAAGAGTATTTGATAATTTTGTATTTGATAGATATAATAAAATATCTTCTGATAAAGAGTATAGTGATTTTGAAAGACAAACACTTGAAGAACTCTCAACATATTTTCCTGAAGTAGACGGTGTTGGAATTAAAGCAGATTTAGCTGAGTACTATAACATGTGGCAAACTTTTGCAGATAACCCTGATAATGATTCCATAAAAGTTGCATTAGCAAAACAGACTGAAACTCTGACGAAACACATAACCCAAACCCAAAATCAAGTTTTAAATTTACAAATGCAGGTTAATGACCAACTCGGATCTAACATCAATGAAGTAAATAGTCTTGCCCAACAACTTGCTGATTTAAACAAATCTATAGATATTGCCGAATCAGGCGGCGGTTATAGTGCTAATGATTTAAGAGATAAACGTAATGTTATAGAAAAAAGTCTCTCAAGACTCATCGGTGCTGAGGTGAAACAAGGACAATTAGAATCAAATATACAGATAGATTCTAACTCCAATACAAGAACAGGCAGCTATACACTTAGTGTAAACGGCTTTAATCTAGTTGACGGCAGTACATTTCATCCTTTACACATAGAAAAAGATAATAATCCTTACGGTTTTTATGAACTTTCATACGAGAGACAAGATGGCACGCTTATTCCGATGGAAGAAAAAATTAACGGCGGGAAAATAGGCGCAATATTTAACCTGCGAGGGGGTGCCATTGATACGACAAGCGGCATGCCGAAGGATGGAGTTTTACAAAACGTAGTAGCAGACTTGGATGCTTTTGCAAATGGATTGATTGAATCAACAAATAATCTTTACGCAAAAGGTGCCAGATCTAAAATGGAATCAAATAATATTAATTTAAATCCGGCAAGTTCTTTGGTGAGTTCATCATTAAATGTAAATTCCGGTTCTTTTGACATGATAGTGTATGATATTGATGGCAATGAAGTAGCAAAAAGAACAATAGATATTAACGCTGCAACTTCAATGTCTGGTGTGAGTGGTTCAAACTCTATAGAGGGACAAATTATTGCGAATAAAGATGATAACAGTGATGCTAATGCCAACAATGACATAGATGATTATATTGATTTTAATTACACACCGAGTGCGACCGGAGATACGAAACTAGAATTGAGTATGGATGCATTTGCGGAGTCACAAGGCTATACATTTGCAATTGTCGATAATTTACCTGATGGAAAATTTGCATCGGGTACGAATTTTGCAGGGGCTATAGGTCTGGGTTCTTTCTTTGAAGGAACAAATGCAAGAGATATTAAATTAAATTCACAATATAGTAATAATCCAACAGGGTTACATTCTGGTTACTCATCTAATGCAGGAGACAATAGAGTGGCTCTTAATATGGTACAACAGCAGTTTGAATCATATGAATTTACGGTCGGAAATGAAAAATATGATGCTACAACATATGGTATGTTTGATATTACAAGCACTTTTGTAGGAATATCTACAAATTCGGCAATAACTAGAAATGAAACTGTTTCAACACAGTTCAATGCTACGGAAATGGAATACAATTCCATTACAAAAGTCAGTATTGATGAAGAGATGACAAATCTTATTAAGTACCAAACTTCATATGGAGCTGCCGCAAAAGTAATAACCACCGTTGATCAAATGATGCAGACACTTTTAGGCATTAAACAATAGTTTTATGCCTAATTTCAGTATATTCATTCTTGTTTTTATTTTTTTATTTTCTTTCTTCGGCTTAGAACTTTACCATGTTAATCCCTATTCTTTAGATGCAAAATCAATTCTTTTAGCACCCACTTTGGCACATCCTTTAGGCACTGACAGGTTGGGAAGAGATATTTTGGCACGTCTTATAGCAGGAGGACAGGTCTCACTCATTATCGGCGTAGGAAGTGCTTTTATCGCTTCGTTTATTGGACTAATTCTCGGTTCAGCGGCTGGTTACTTCAGGGGAAGCGTAGATAAAATATTTGTCATTACGGTAGATTTATTTTTAACCTTTCCAACATTTTTTTTACTACTTGCACTTGTCAGTTATGTCAATGCTTCAGCTTTGGTCTTAATCGTCATCATCTCTATTACAGGTTGGATGACAACCGCAAGACTTATACGCTCTGAGAGTTTTAAAATTACTTCTGAGCCATATATTAAAATTCTCAATATTGCGAAAGTGAGTAAATTAAAAATTCTCTTTAAATATTATGCTCCAATTTTGGCTCCAATTTATTTTGTAAGTTTTACTTTTGGTGTCGGAGGTGCTATTTTGGCAGAATCAGGATTGAGTTTTTTGGGACTAGGAATTGTCGCACCGCAAATGAGTTGGGGTACAATACTCAGCGGTGGAAAAGATGTTGTTGAAATTGCTTGGTGGGTAAGTTTTTTCCCGGGTTTGATGATTTTTTTAGTAACGTTTTCTCTTATTAATATTTCAAACTATTTACAGCAGATTACAAATCAAAAAGAGATACAAACCTAAAGGTAAAATTATGAAAGAGTCAAAAATAGGTTATTACTTTATTGTTATGGCAAGTGTCGTGATTGTTTTAGCAGGTATAAAAAGCGCTTCTGTAATTATCATTCCTTTTTTACTCTCTTTATTTATAGCGATTATTCTCTCTCCTTTGTATAATTATTTTAAATCAAAAGGTCTTGCAGATATTTTATCTGTTATATTGGTGACTACTCTTTTTATTCTTTTTTTAGCACTCATTGCAAAACTGATAGGAAATTCTGTTCATGATTTTAGTGCCAATATTGATAGTTATGCACAAAAACTCTCCGGGTATTATCAATTGATTTCCAAATATACAGCTTCATTAGGTATAGCAATTTCTACAGATGATATTTCAAACCTTGTTAATATGAAGCAGGCAATGAAATTTGCAACGAGTATTATTCAAAGTATGGGTTCTATGTTTACAAATGGCTTTATTATTATTTTGACAGTTGTATTTATGCTTCTTGAATCGCAATACTTTGTAAAAAAAATCGAATTAGCCGATGGACAGCAAGAAGCGATGACTTATATTGAAGCTATTTTTTCGAAAATAAAAAATTATATGGTACTCAAAGCACTTATATCACTACTTACGGGCATCATTGTATGGCTCAGTCTCTCCTTTATAGGGACAGATTATGCATTTTTATGGGGTGTTTTAGCATTTATACTTAATTTTATTCCAAATATAGGTTCTATTATTGCAGCTATTCCGGCAGTTTTAATTACTTTGGTACAGCTTGGTGCCATGAGTGCTTTACTGGTAACGTTATTATATACTATAATAAATGTAGTAATTGGTTCGATTGTTGAGCCAAAGGTGATGGGTAAAGGTTTGGGACTTTCTACCTTAATAATTTTTCTTTCACTCCTGTTTTGGGGATGGCTTTTAGGTGTAGTCGGTATGCTTTTATCTATTCCGTTGACAATTATGGCAAAAATTATTTTTGATGCTAATCAAAATACACAGTGGATTGGTGTCTTGCTCGGCTCAGGTAAGAATATTAATAAGTAAAATAAAAGAGCAATATAGATATACTACAAAAAATTTAGAGATTAGTTAGTAGGAAAAATTTTGATTTTAATGATAGATAAGTACTGTTTCGACTTGTAACAGTGTGGTTTATCACTAAATATCAATAGACTTCAACAACTCTCAGCCCTCTAAAATAGCCTTGACGCAGGCATTCTAATAATCATATAATTTTTTCAAGCAGCAAACCGGTTTCTGCCAATAAATATCATAAAACCTCATTTTGGGGTAGAAATAGGGTAGAAAAATGTCAAGAATAAAGTCAAAATCTCATACAGGAGTGTACAGAGAAAAGTTGTTGGATGGTGATGTGTCATATTACTATACATATAAAGATTCACAAGGTAAAAAGAGATGGGTAAAAGTAGGTAAAAAGTCAGAAGGTTATTCAGAGCGTGATGCAGTTATTCAAAGAAGAGAAGCAGTGGCAAAAACTTTAATAAGCAATACACCAGTATATATTCAAAAGAACAGGAAAAAAAGTGTAACTGTCCGAGAACTTGCCAAGAAGTATTTTTCAGAAAAAACAGAGATGAAAAATCACAGGGATGCATATCTGAAGTATTACAACATTATTGATCCGGAATTTGGTCAAAGGGATATTTACACAGTTAAAATTAGTGAAATTAGGAATTTCAAAGAGAATCTAAGGCTAAAGTATCGTCCTGCTTCAGTAAACTACTATTTGGCACAATTTAAAGCAATTGTAAACTATGCTATTAAAAATGAGGTGATTTTTTGTAATAACCCATGCGCAAGTGTTCCTCTTTTAGCTTTAAATAATAACAGGCAAAGGGTATTAAGTGAAGATGAAATCGAAACACTTCTGGAAGCTCTAAGGGATAAGCCAAAGGCATATCTGTTTGTACTTATTGCAATTTTAACAGGGGCAAGGCCACAGGCAGTTATAAATTTAAGAAAAAAAGATATAGATGTAAATTTATCTAGTATGCTTTTGATGGCTATGAAGAAAAGACCACCATACAGTGTTGGTGTCCATACAAAACTTAAAAGATCTTTGTCTGATTGGATACGGGTATTAAAACCACAAGAGTATCTTTTTTATAGAGAAAACCCCAAAATAGATAAAAGTGTGCATATATCATATATTTCTATCAAAAATATGGTTCATCCTGTTATGAACAAGCTCTTTAACGAGGGACTTGAACCAAATGACAGGATAAACAGGGTTACCTTATATACACTGCGTCACAGTTTTGGTACTTTGCTATCAAAAAACGGTGCAAATGCATTTGTAATAAAAGACTTGATGAACCATACGAAGATAGAAACAACAGATCGGTACATAAAAGTAAATCAAGAAGTATCAATGCAGTATGTTAATAAAATTATGGGAGAAGTATAATGAAGAATAAAACTCATTCACTTCTTGATACGCATCAATATTCTAAAGATGCGTTAAAACACTTTTATCGGCAATTGTTTGAAACCTATTCTGATGAAGAAAAAGTCTTAAAAGCAATTTTTTCATTTTTCAGGCAAATATTAAGAGAGGAAGAAGATGTTAAAAGAATAATTGAGGGGATGGATAAAATAGATGGGATTAGAGCTCAAAAGAGTAAACCAAAAATTGAAAAAATAGCAGAAACTTGGCTAAAAAAAGCATATTTTCAACATTTATACCATAAATATTCGATTGTTAGAGGCTATTTTACAAATTTTACAAAGGAGATTATTCAACCAACGTCTAGAGAGGGAAAAGAGAAGTTAAAAAGGAGTAGTATCTATTATTTTGACAGATACAACGATAAGCACAAGAAAAAACTAAAACGCTGCAGGAGTAATGAGAGGGTACTTGAACTGCAAAAGAAATATCCAAAATTAAATATAGTTGATGCATTTGCTTTTGGGTTGATTATAGAGAAATTTGCAACAACCAATGAAGATCTTGAATGGTTTGAAAATATAGTGAAGATACTAATCAAGAAAAAAGAGTAAACATGTGCTATAATTACATAATAAATCGGTTTTAAATAGATTTATTGAGCAAAGGAAAACTATGCAAAGAGAACTTGAGAGAGAACTAAAACAGTACCCGTCAAGAATCATCGAACACACTACACTCTCTCAAATTCTTTCAAATCTCGGCTATAGCAGGATAAATGACAAGATAGTCCAACTCAAAAATAAAGGGGTATTGACTGCGCTAAAGAGTGGTCTCTATCTTTACAATCCCGTATATGATGGATCATTGGTTTCAAAAGAGATTATTGCTAATCTGCTTTTGGGACCCTCATACATCTCCTTTGATTATGCACTTTGGTATCATGGGCTTATTCCGGAGAGTGTAGAAACAGTGCAGTCTGCTACAACGAAACGATCCAAATCGTACAATACACCGCTTGGGGTTTTTAGCTACAGGCAAATAAAAAAAGAGCTTTATAGTATTGCTATAGAGATACATGATTCCAAAGGTGGGAATTTTCTCATCGCCTCAAAAGAAAAAGCACTCTGCGATAAAGTTTACTATACAAAAGATATACCCATTAGAAGCAAGAGTGCAATGTTTGCATTTTTAGAAGATGATTTGAGAATTGACTTAGATGAGTTGACCCAGTCTGATATTAAAGTGTTTCAAGAGTATTGCAATATTACAAAATCAAAAAAAATTGCCTTGCTACAAAAAATTATAGAGGAATTACAAGTATGAGCATAATAGAGCAGATGCTGCAAAAATATAATCCACAAAGTCAAAATGAACTGATTAATGCACTCAAAGAGATATTTCAAGAGATTACACTTCTTGGGCTTTACAGGGGTGATTTTTTCAAAGAAGCTGTATTTTACGGAGGTACATCTTTGAGAATACTTTATGGACTTGAGAGGTTTTCAGAAGATTTGGATTTTTCACTTTTACAAAAGGATCCGGAGTTTGATATTGAAAAGTATTTTCCATATATTGAGAGTGAATTTGAAGCACTTGGTATCCCTGTCTCTTTAAGTAAAAAACTAAAGAAAGACTCTGGCAACATAGATTCTGCTTTTTTGAAAAATGATACAGCTATCTATACACTTGGTA
>JAMORM010000173.1 GCA_027063585.1 Sulfurimonas sp.
CGTTTTTTGAACTTGTTCTAATACAGGAAGCAAGTCTTTGAGTGATGCAATTTTACTGTCAACAAGTAAAATCCAAGGATTTTCAATTTCCGCTGTCATTTTTTCAGTATTTGTGATGAAATATGGACTTAAATATCCACGGTCAAACTGCATACCTTCCACAACATCAAGTTCATCAACAATTCCTTTCGCTTCTTCAACGGTAATAACACCATCTTGACCGACTTTTTCCATAGCTTCCGCAATCATTTGACCGATTTTTTCATCAGAGTTCGCCGAAATAGTTGCAACCTGTGCAATTTCACTTTTGTCTTTGATAGATTTAGAAGCTGCTTTTAAATTCTCTAAAATTGAGTCACATGCTTTGTCCATACCGCGTTTAACTTCAACAGGGTTTGCACCTGCAGTGATATTTCTAAGTCCTTCACTGAAAATAGCATTTGCAAGAACGGTTGCAGTTGTTGTACCGTCACCCGCTTCATCAGCAGTATTAGATGCCACTTCTTTTACAAGTTGTGCTCCCATATCTTCAAGCTTGTCCTGTAGCTCAATTTCACGTGCAACAGAAACACCATCTTTGGTAATCACAGGTGCACCATAGCTTTTTTGTATTAAAACATTGCGACCACGAGGCCCCATTGTTACTTTTACTGCATCTGTAAGTTTTTCAACTCCTCGAGCTAGTGCATTACGAGCGTGATCTGAAAATATTATCTCTTTTGCCATTGTGTAAACTCCTTGTATTTTTTATAAAATTTATTTTTACTTACTTAACCAATGATTCCAAAAATATCATCAACATCTAAAACTATATATAATTCACCATCAAGTGAGACTTCGTTTCCGGAGTATTTTCCAAAAATAACCTCGTCCCCGTTTTTTAGTTCATTTACTTCTGAACTGACCGCTACAACTTCCCCGCGAGAAGGTTTCTCTTTTGCATTATCCGGAATAATAATACCTGAACTCGTAGTATTCGTCTCTTCAACACGTTTAACCAATACTCTTTTTCCTAAAGGTGTAAAATTCATTATATCTCCTTACAAATATTATTAATTTATAAGAAGAATATTACAAAAAAAAAGTAAAAATGTCAATACCTTTAGTCATATTGACTAAGCTTATCTTATGTTTATATGTAAAGTTGTCTGATATTTTTTTATTTGGGTTTAAATTGTCAAAAAAAAGTCTATTTTAGTAAAAATAAAGTTTAATATATGTATAATTCCACCCTCTTAAACGATGTCAGGGTAGCTCAGCTGGTTAGAGCACTGGTCTCATAAGCCGGGGGTCGGGGGTTCAAGTCCCCCCTCTGACACCATTTTTTAAGAGTATTTATCAATATTCCGGATTAGCTCAGCGGTAGAGTAGGTGACTGTTAATCACTTGGTCACTGGTTCGAATCCAGTATCCGGAGCCATTATAAATAAACAACTTTTTCATATTCCGGATTAGCTCAGCGGTAGAGTAGGTGACTGTTAATCACTTGGTCACTGGTTCGAATCCAGTATCCGGAGCCACATCCCTTTCATTATAATTTTTCAAGATGAAACCAGTATAATATATTTTAAAAATAATCTAATTTTACTTAGTTCTGTCAAAAATAAAAAGAGGATAGATCAATGAAAACACTTTATATCATCAGACATGCAAAATCGAGCTGGAAAGATTTGGATTTAGATGATTTTGAAAGACCTTTAAATGAACGAGGTAAAAATGATGCTCCACAAATGGGAAAACGCCTGAAAAAACAAGGTATTTATCCTGACATTATACTCTCCAGTCCTGCAAAAAGAGCAAAACAGACAGCTAAAGTAATAGCAAAAGAGATTACTTATGATGAAAAGATTAAATATATAGATGATATATATGAAGCATCACCTGATGCTTTAGAAAATATTTTACACTCACTGGACGATAAATACGAAACAGTTTTTTTGATAGGGCACAATCCCGGACTTAATATGTTAGTAGAGAAGTATGTTGGCTTTGAAGAAAATATACCTACATGCGGTATTGTGAATATAAAGTTTGATACAAAAGAGTGGAAAAAGGTTAGTCGCAGAAATGCTGAGTTGCTATGGTTTGATTATCCTAAAAAGTTTGATAAAATTATAGAAAAAGGATAAAATTTGTATAAACTTTTTTTTTCTATAGGATTTTTCTTTATTATTTTAGGAATTTTGGCTTATCTCTTTAATGGATATATTTTCAGACTGCCTGGTGATATAGTTGTTGAAAAAGAGAATTTCAGTTTTTATTTTCCAATAACAAGCATGATACTAATAAGTATAGTTTTAAGTGTTTTATTCTCACTTTACACTAAATTTTTTCATTCATAGGATTTTCCTAAAATAAAAAGGATGAATAAATCAGTTTTTACAAAAAAATATTTATGAAGCTATATTAATATTCATCGCTTTATCAATGATGTATTAAAAAAGAACGTATAGATTTTGAGAAACTTTTGATTGAATGCATATCGTTAATTGCCATTGTTGTTACGTCAGATTTGATGCTACGGTTCTTCGCAATATCTTTTATAATGAGTGTGCTTTTTTTATAAGCATCTGAAATTCTTTTATAAATTTCATCCATTTCTTTGATTGAGTTTTCATCACCTTGCATTGCTTTGTTGAAAGCTTGTATATTTTTAAGTATTTGGTAGCGTATATTTTTATAAAATTCCTGCTCTTCTTTTGTGTTTGCATTATAAAAATAGTCCAAATCATACAGCATATCTTTTATGACTTTAGCAGCGGTAGCAAGATGATTGACCTCTTCAATCAGCTTGTTTAAATCCTTATTGTATTCTTCGTTATTGTTCACAGTTGAAAGTTCAGAAGCATAACGATATATTTCACCTTCTAAAAGACGTATTTTTTCATATACCTTTTCATATTCAATATTAAAATTACTGGTGTATTTATCTAAAATTTTATCTATTGCCATATTCTCATCAAGAACTTTTGGCGGTGGTACATTTATAGCAAGCAGTGCAAACTCTTCAACTTTTTTTGAGAGGTTTTTTATCTCTTTTTTGAGTGCTTCTATTGCAATTTCAGGTACCTCTGTAGATACATTACATATAAATTTTGTCATCTTGTCTTGTGTTTTATGAAAATATTTTTGTGTGAAAGCAGTTAAAAATGCAATAAACGGATACCATATCAGAACTCCTAAAACATTAAAAAGTGTATGAAAAATTGCAATTTTAATAACTCCGTCTACATGGGAAAATGCAATATTTACCACTGCAATTAATTGATACAAAAAGAGTAAACTGACAATTCCTGTTGAGAGATTAAACAATAAATGGGCAAGGGCGACTCTTTTTTTGTCAGGAATGCCTCCAATAGCACCAAGAAGAGCAGTTATAGTTGTCCCAATATTTGCTCCAATAACAAAAGCAGCTGCCGCTTCAAAACCGACTACATGTGTAAACAGGGCACTTTGTGCTATAGCAATAGAAGCAGAACTAGATTGAATTACAGCAGTAAGTGCCAGACCTATTAAAGCATACCAGTAGGGAGTGGAAAATGCATATACTGATATATCAAAGTTTTGGGCTACATCGCCAAAACTATCTTTCATCCCTTCAAGGCCTAAAAATATAAGTCCAAAACCGACTAAAATACCAAAATAATTTTTCCATTTTGATGCATCAGAACTTAAAACCTGTCCTAAACCTCCTATACCGATAACAGCATATGAAAGGAGTTTAATGTTCATACTAAAGCCGACAATAGCAACAATCCATGCGGTAACAGTTGTCCCGATATTGCTTCCCAGTATAATAGCTATACTGCTTTCTAGGCTCATGAGTTGAGCCCCTACAAGTGAAAGTGCCATAAGTGTCACAATGGAAGAACTTTGAAACAGTGCAGTAGAGAAAATACCGGTTAAAAGACTTTTAAAATGTGTTTTTGTCGCATTTTGGACGATTTGTTTGAATGCACGTCCT
>JAMORM010000174.1 GCA_027063585.1 Sulfurimonas sp.
CCAAAGGCGCTTCAGGACCTACAATTGTAAGGTCAATATTGTTTTCTTTTGCAAATGCTGCCAAATCATTATAATCTTTGATAGCTAAATTGGTGCCTAAATTATTTGTTGCCCCATTTCCAGGCTGAAAAAAAAGCTCATGCGCTTCATCTTCATTTTTTATAGCACGAGCAATAGAGTATTCTCGTCCACCGCTACCCAAAATTAATATTTTCATTCACATCTCCATATAGTTTTAAAAAATTTATTTAACCCACCATCATGAAATAAATACATTTTTTATGTAATCCAAGTAGCCGTCGCACTATTGGCTTGGTTCTAAAAAGCCTAATTTGGGTGAAGAGAGGCTTATCTGACGGCGGCAGTTTCATCGGCAGAGTTAACATACCTCAAACGAAATCACCGACACACGATAAGCCTACTAGTTCACAATTTGAATATGTAGAACCCTCATATGTGTGCTGACACGAACTACTCAGATTAACTATAGGGCATCTCTAAAGACCCTAACTACTCTCAGCAGTAGTAGCTTCTTTGCTATATTGCCCATCGGGAGGCTAAAGCTGGAGCAATCTTGCACATAATTTTTTCTCAGCGTAGCTACAGCTATGCTTTAAAAAAAGTTCTGCACAATCTCACTCCAGCTTTAGCCTCTGAGATTGGTTAGGGTCTTTAGAGATGCCCTGTACTATTATACAAAAAATATGCTTGTTTTTATTTTAGAGAACGAGCTATTTGCATACAACTCTCAATTGTAGTATCATCTGAGAGAATATAAGTACAGTTTTTCGGTATTGCTTTTGCAGTTGTTTTACCTATAACTATTATTTTGTGTGTATCTAACAGTGTATTATTTTTCAAAAAACATTCTACACTTGAGGGAGATGTAAAAATCAAAATAGCATCATCTTCAACATTGACATTTTTAATCGCCTCAGAACAGTCACTTTCATAAACAATTTTTTCATCTATGATATACCCATCTTCTTTACATGTAAAGACAAAATCAGAGGCAATAACTTTTGCTCGCAGATAGAGCCACTTTGTCTCTTTTGGATAAGCTTTGATTTTCTCTATAAGCGTATCGCCATATCCTTTTCCTACAGCTAAAACTTGACCGCCTAAACTCTCAAAACTTTTTGCACTCTGCTGGGAAATACAAAGTGCCGGTTTATTAATATACTCTTTTTTATTATATTGTTTTAAAGCTTTGGATGCCTGTTTTGATGTTATTATCAAAGAATCATATTTTGAAAAATCAATCTCAGGTTTAAAGAATGTAATATCAAGAGAATTGATGCTTATCGCATCAGGATGAGAAGATATAGAAAAAAGGTAAATCGGTTTATTATTCATATATAGTCCTAAATTACATAGTACAAATCGTAAAAAGTTTGATGTAATTTGGAATGTTTTTAGGTTGAGGCATAGTTAATCTATGCCGATGCCTAAATCATTTCAAAGTGCATTGAAATTTTTCTCGATTTTATTCCCATTCTATTGTTGCTGGCGGTTTTGACGATATATCATAAACTACACGGTTTATTCCATCGACTTCATTGATAATTCTTCTTGAAATTCTCTCAAGCAAATCATGCGGTAAATGCGCAAATGTTGCTGTCATACCGTCAACTGCTTCTACAACTCTGACACATACAGTATTGTCATATGTGCGGTTATCACCCATAACACCTACTGATTTTACATTTAAAAGTACTGCAAATGCCTGCCATGTTTTTGCATAGTAACCACTTGCTTTTAACTCATCAAGTAAAATTACATCAGCTTCGCGTAAAAGGTCTAAATCAGGAATGTTTACGTCACCCATGATTCTAATTGCAAGACCCGGTCCAGGGAATGGATGACGATTAATCATTCCTTCCGGCAGACCAAGTTCAAGTCCTATTTTTCGTACTTCGTCTTTGAAAAGCTCACGTAAAGGTTCAATGAGCTCAAAATCCATCCAATCAGGAAGCCCACCGACATTATGATGTGACTTGATTACTTCGGAAGGACCGTTTACAGAAATAGACTCAATAACATCAGGATAGAGTGTTCCCTGTGCTAAAAACTTAATACCGTCATGTTTTTTTGCTTCTTTTTCAAACTCTTCTATAAAAGTATGTCCGATAATTTTACGCTTTTTCTCAGGATCACTTACACCTGCAAGTTTTGTCAAGAAGTTATCCGCTGCATCCACTGTAACAAGCGGTGCTTTGAGATTGACCTTAAACACTTCTTCAACCTGCTCACGTTCACCTTTACGTAATAATCCATTGTCTACAAATACAGGAATCAGCTGATCGCCTATTGCTTCATATAGCATTGCCGCAACAACAGAACTGTCAACGCCACCGCTTAATCCACAGAGCACCTTCGCATCACCGACACGCTCGCGAATTGATTCGATTTGCTGTTTTAAGAAATGTTCCATTTTCCATTTTTCACTTACTCCGCAAATATTTTTTGCAAAGTTACGAAGCATCAAGTACCCTTCTTCTGAGTGTTGTACTTCAGGATGAAATTGGAGTGCATATACACGTTTTTCATCATTTGCTATGGCTGCATAAGGAGAATTTTCAGATGTTGCAATAACCTTAAAACCTTCAGGCAGAGTCTCGACTCTGTCTGAGTGACTCATCCAAACGATTCTATGATTTTCACAATCTTTAAAAAGAGGTGATACATTGTCAGGATAGCCGACAATCTCAAGCTCTGCTTTTCCATATTCATGATGATCAGAACGTATAACAGAACCGCCGAAATCTACCGCAATTCTCTGCATTCCATAACAAATACCAAGAATAGGGATTCCCATCTTGTACACGCCCTGATCAACTTCATACGCATCTTTACTATAAACAGAAGATGGACCACCACTGAGAATAATTCCTTTAGGATTTTTTGCCTGAATATCTTCCACTTTTGTATGGTAAGGAAGAATTTCACAGTATATTTTATCTTCACGAAGACGACGAGCTATGAGTTGTGTGTATTGAGAGCCAAAGTCTAGAACTATAATGCTAACATTTGTCATTTGAAATGCCTTTTTACTTTATATATAAATAATTGTGAAAGGATACAATAAATAAGATTAATGTTTAATTTGTTACATGTAACAAGTGTTACATGTAACCTTTAGATTAGAAGAAAGATGTTCGACTTAATAAAGTCCCATGATTTCAAATTGAACATACCAAATAATAATAGAAATAATATATCCTACTAAAATTGTCCATGAATGTTTCATATGAGCGCCAAAAGTATAAATACCACGAAGTTTTCCCATAACACCGACACCGGCTGCAGAACCAAAAGAGATTAAACTTCCACCAATACCTGCCGTCATAGTCACTAGCATCCATTGTGCTATGTCCATTTGAGGAGATGCTTTTAAAATCGCACTCATAACTGGTACATTGTCCACAATTGCTGAGAGAAATCCAACACCAACATTTGATGCCGTTGGTCCGACTGAATCATAAAGATGATGAATGTATTCTAAAAAGCCTAAAAAGTGTAGGGCTCCAACAGCAGAAAGAATACCAAAGAAGAAAAGAAGCGTATCATTTTCCACTTTTTCCATATTGACATAAATATTAAAACTATTTTTACCCGCTCTTTTAAGTTGGAATGAGTAAAGTTTTAATATTGCCAAACCAAACATCATACCCCACATTGCCGGAAAATGGAAAAACGTATGTCCAAGTACCGCAATCACGATAGTCAATACGCCTAAAAAGACAACCATCATACCTCCGTCTAAGACAACAGGTTTCTTTTCAGTCGCTGCGTCAAACGGCGGTTCTCCCGATGGAACAGATAAAGAGAGTAAAAATGCCGTAACACCCCAACCAACAATAGAAGCAGGGAATAAATAGAGAAAATCTACAAACTCGCCTTTCCCTGCCGTCCAAGCCATCAGC
>JAMORM010000175.1 GCA_027063585.1 Sulfurimonas sp.
TCACTATCAAGCATATATAAAACAGGCGGCATGGAAAAGATGGCATACTCTGCAACCATTGTGTTTTTGTTCAAGTATAAAAAAGTGGCTGAAAGTACTTCATATTCAAGCAGGTTCAGACCAATAAATTCTTTAAAAGCAGTTAAAAGCCCATGGAGTGAAAATTTGCTGTTCTTGTTAGTAATCAGATTAGTATGGTAGTTGACAAAAGCACTGCTGAGCATTGCAGATATAGATGCTGAGATGCCTTTCCCCATTCCATCGACTAAGAAAAGAAGATATTCATCTTTATTTATCTCTTTAAGAACATAACTGTCTCCACTGAGTGTATCTTTTGGCTGATAAAAGACATCACAAGTAAAATGAAACAATTTTTTACTCTCTTTTGTCTCATTTTTTGCAATGATAAGTTCTTTACTGAAAGTTAAATTTTCTTGATAATTACTGTAAATTATTTTCTCAGTTTGCTCTTTCATCATACATCGGTCGGCAATGACAGATTTCGCTACCATATTGAATGTTGTAAAAAGTTCAGTAGATGTAAAGGGTTTTTTTAAAAAGCTGCTGATGTGTAATTCAATCGCCTCACGCAGCATCTCTATACTTTCAAGGGCAGTTATCATAATTATAGGAATGGATGAGTCAATATCTCGAATTTTTTTACTCATCTGCAGACCATTGCATTTTGGCATCATGTTATCTGTTAAAATAATGTCGATTTTTTCTTTTTTAAAACACTCAAAACCTTCTCTACCATTTTTAGCAAAGTAAACATTTTTAAATATAGGAGAAAAGAGTGATCTGTAAATTTTCATTATATTTTCATCATCTTCTACACACAATATGTTGAGTGTTTTATAGACTTCTAAAAACAACTTATTCATCGTTTTTATCCAGTATTATAGTGAATTCTGCACCGCCATGTGTATTGTTTTTAACAAAAATATCACCATTTAAATGTTCTTGTAGAATTTTTTTACTCATATAAAGTCCAAGGCCTGTGCCTTTGTTCGTCTCTTTGGTTGTGAAATAGGGCTCAAAAATTCTATTGAGCATGGAATCCTCTATACCCCCTGCATTGTCTGATATTTTGATTATAAAGATATTGTTTTTTGCATATGCTTTTATATTGATATATTTATCTTCATTATTTATGTTTTCATGGGCATCACGTGCATTGGAAATGATATTAATAAGTATATGTTCCAACTCTTTTTTGTAAGTACATAAGCTGTTCTCTTTTTCAATATCAATATTAACGGTAATATTATGATTATTTAACTGTGTTCCAATGATATTAAATATATCTTGAAATATATCATCAAAAACTATAAGTTCTTTTTTATTGGTTGATTTTGTAAAATTCATAAAGTCATTAATCGTTTGCGACATCTTTTGTGTCATATCTTCTATGAATTTTGCTGTTGTGCTTATCTCTTCTTCTGTTGAAATTCCCATTTGACTCTGCATGGTTAGCTTTATAGAAGCGGCACTGATGGCATTAAGAGGTTGTCTCCATTGATGGGCAATCATATTAATCATCTCGCCCATTTGGGCAGATTTTGACTGCTGAATTAACATGCTGTCTTGCATCCTTATCTCTGTTAAATCTAAGATTGTTCCTATAACTTTAGAAGGTTTTATGTGATCAAAAATCATTTTTCCACTCATAAAAACAGAGAGAATTTTTCCATCAGAACGACGCATTTTTATCTCTACTGAGTGGATTTTTCCATCCAAAAGCATCTCTTTGGTTTTTAAGAGCTTTTTTTTGTCCTCAGGAACAACCATATTAAAAAGTTCCAAAAAAGTGGGAACTTCTTTTTGTGGATCCATATTGTATATGATGTAGTTCATATGAGACCAAGATATTTTCATAGTTGCAAGGTCTAATTCCCAGTTTCCTAAATTTGCCATTTCTTGAATCGCTTCTAGTGTCGCAGTTTTTGCTTCTAACTCATCATTTACCTTTTTTTGAAGAAGTGTTTGTATATGTAGTTCTTGAGAGGTAACATCTAAAATATGTCGTAAAGCTTGAAAAGTTCTATCTGCAATTGTTGGTTCCGGAGAGTTCTCAATTATAGTTTTTTTCATCTGTTTAGTTGATTCAGAAAGAGCGACAGCAGTGAGTGTCTGGTTTAAGAGTTCAGGTTTTGTATCTGTATAAAATTCCCCATAGGTAAAAAAACCGCTTGTTGGAGCTAAGTCTGCAAAAGGCTTAATCTCTTCACTGATGCGTTGTGGTAAAAAATGGCGGCGTGCCATACAAGAGTATATGAAAAAAGATTCAACATTAAAGTCGTCCAATCTTTTAAGAGGATTAGATAAAATTTTTTCTGCTTCACCTATGCCTAAATAGATTTCTGTCCCCTCTTCGAGATTTCCTGCGAAACTTAGACTTTTATCTTCATGTTTCGTCGTGATTGCTCTTGCCTTTTTAAAACCTTTACTTTCGATAATGAGAGGAAATTCTATGCCTGTATTAGGAAGAAGATTTGCAATATTGTCCCCTAAATATTTTTTATAAAATGCAATAGCACTCATATTGTCAATGGTATAAACTCTATTTTTTTCCGCTTTTGTAATAGTATGTTTTAAACCGATGGTTTGCCAGCCAAAACTATAAAAATTGTTTACATGCAGCGTATCAGAATTGAGTGAAACTACGACTGCTCCTTTGTCATGGAGTTTGTCATTGATACCGACAAAACATTGCTTAAATTGTGCATTGTCTCCGGTTAGGCCTCCCGCTATAATGAGTTGTGGATTTACAGAGTGTATGCCGTTTAAAAACTCTTCACCATTGCATTTTAAACCATTGGCAAAGGCAATGAGTAGTTTTGTATTTTTTGTACTTACTGCTTTTGCAAGCTTTTGACCTGTCTCAAAACTGCTGGGTGTATCATCAAAGGCAATCTTTAAGGTGGTGTCAGAAAAGGTGGAAACAGCTATAACACTACTTTTTGCTAAAACTTTTTCATTTGCTATCTCTCCATCAGTTGAAGCCGTAATAATGATACTTGTGGGAAATATTTTATATAAATAAGTTAAAATTTCAGTGATTTTGTCTTTGTCCTCTCCAGAAAAAACTTGAATAAAAATAGAGAGCGCATTGCTAGTTTCTTTAATCTCCTCTTCTGAAATCAAAGTATCAAAATTGTAACAATTTGTAGTGTATATTTTTGTTTTCATACTTCAGAAACTTACGTCAATGATGTAGTCTTTCGTACCTTTAATGTCTGTAAAAGATTCAAATCATTAAGTAAATCATGCAACTCTGTATTAGTGACATAAAGTTCAATTTCATGTCCTAAATTGACAAGTTTACAAAGATAACCTATAACAGAAGATA
>JAMORM010000176.1 GCA_027063585.1 Sulfurimonas sp.
CAAATAAAGTTTAAAGGGTTATTTATGAAACATAAACATCTAAGTCTTGAGGAAAGATATTATATCGAAACTGCACTGAAAAAAGGTGATTCTCAGAATATGATTGCAAAAGCATTAAATAGGTCACGAAGCATTAAGTTATTGGTTTGTGCAAATATGGGAAATCCCATATTATAAAATGACTATTGAAGAAGATTAATGCAAAAAGGTACTGTATGCGATTAAGCGGATTTGATACATAAATTCACTTCTATCTTACTTTTGTATAGTATAATTACATATTAAAAAACAATATAACAAAAAGGTTTATAGATTATGAAAGTAACGATAATGGTGGTAGCTCTTATGGCATCACTCCTTGTGAGTGCATGTTCAGACAAAACTCTACACGTAACAAGTCAGCAACTGCCACAGGTACAAAAAGATAGAGGAACATCTATTATGCTGTTTGCTCTTCAAAATTATACAGACACACCTCGTGCCGGTAAGCGTGCTGCTAATATTACAGAGGGAGTGTTAAGCGCTAAAGGCTATGGTGTTTTTTATTATCCTCAAGCTCTTTCTTTTGAAAAAGAACACGTAATCGCTAAAAATAAGAATGCAGACTATTTTATGAGTGGAGCTGTAAGTGAATGGCGTTATAAAACCGGTATCGATGGAGAGCCGGCTGTAAGTTTTCGCCTTGCACTCTATGATACAAAAAGTGGTAAACTGATATGGAGTGGAATTGGTGCAAATAATGACTGGGGCAAAGGTTCTATAGGAACTACGGCACAATCATTAATTGAAGAAATGTTTAATTAATGGACACTGCATGCTTCAACTTCAACATAATAAACGCTTAGACAATATACTTAAAAACAATCGTCTCATCCAATTTATTCAAAAATTCAGTTATGTTGAAACACTACTTCTTATTTCAATCTTTTTAATTTCCGGATATTTTTTCTCTCCTGATGATATATGTCTAACACAAAAAGATATCCCATATTTACTTATTTTATTAGCCATAATTACCCTTTTTCATGGTTTTGAAAATGGAATATTAGCACTTGGAGTCATTGCTCTTGTAATGTGGTACTCATATGACAGTTTTCCTTATATCCACTTCTTAATCAACCTTCTTATGGTTATGATTTTTAGTGAATTTCATTACTTTTGGACCAAACAGATAAAAGAGCTAAAAACAAGTAATGAATACACTACCACAAAACTTAATGAACTTGCCAACGCTTTTTACTCTCTTAAAATTTCTCACGATCAACTTGAAAAGAACTATGTGCTAAAGCCAATGAGCATTCGCAGTGCCATTGAAGAAATTTTACAAAACGACATACATAACGTAACAGAGGAAAAATTATATTGTAACAATTTTCTTGCTCTTTTGGAAAAATCTTTCCATTTGCAAAGTGGTTTTATACTCTATGCAAACAACGACACGCAAGATGAGTATCTCACGCAAGAGAACTCACAGGTATGCTACAGCGCTACAAGTGAGACATACAACAAAGAGGAGATCTTTCGTGAGTATCTTATTGATAAAGCAATCAATCGCAAACAAGCTGTATATGTCAGTGATGATGAAGGTAATCCTACTCTTAAAAACAAACTTGAAGAGTCTAAATTTCTAGCAGCTATTCCTGTTGTATATAATAATAAAACTCTTGCTCTTTTAGTAATTGAGAAGATGCCATTCATGGCTTTTAACAGAGAAAACCTTATCTCACTTGCCATTTTGTTTGAGTATCTTCTCATAACAGCATTAAAAGAGAAACTCTTGCAACAGAGCAAAGCGTTACTTTTTATTCAAGAGAAAGAGTTTCGCTATGAATATATACGCACTGCATTTTTATATAAGAAATATAATATTAACTCAACCCTTATGGTGTTTAAGATAAAAAATGAGATCCAAAGTATTAAAATCTTTGAAAAAGTACAACAAATGCTACGTTCACTTGATATCTCAACACAATATAAAAGCGATAAAAATTTCTATTTTCTTTTCTTTCTTTTTCCATTCAATGATAAAGCAGCAGCAATAGGTTTTTTAAACAGACTTCTTTTAACTCTTGAAGATGAGCGAGATAAAAAATTTGAACATATGCTCTTTCAAATTAATGAAGAAAATTTACTCAATAAGTATATAGAGGATGAGTATTATGATTGAAAAATACATACTTCTTTATCTCTTAATCACTCTTATTTTTTCATATATTGTTGCTTTTTATTTGCGTTCACGTTTTCCAGGAGCAGATGAAGAACATAAACTACAGGACTTACAAAAGGTAGCACTATTCCAACATACAAAAATACAAAAAATATTAGTAAAGGCTTCTTTATATAAAAACAATCATCTTATGGCAACACTTTTTATATTTTTCTATAACATAGCTATTCCTGCTCTTGGATATATTTTTACGCTTTGGCTTGCTTGGTACCTTACACATGTAAAATATGAGCAAAAAGTAATTTCAACAAATATTTTAGACCTTGATGCGTTTAAAAATACCTTTATGAAAATAGAACGGACATTTGGTGAGGGTTCTATGATCGATCTCTTAAACAATGATTATGTTCCTAAAGCAAAAAAACTTCGAGCTCTTGCAGCACTTGCTGCAACGCCATCACCTGCTGGCTTAGCCATTATTAAACAAACTCTCTCAAGCAATGATGATGAGATTCGTCTCTATGGATATTCTATTCTCAATAATTTAGAAAAAAAAATTAACTCAAAAATCAATAAAAATCTTCAATTTATTCAGGAAAAAGCTTGTACCCAAAAGAGTCAGGAGGAGCAGATACAACTTGCAAATGCCGCCATGAGCCTTGCCTTTTCATACTGGGAATTTGTCTATATGGAACTTTCACATGAAAGCTTGAAAAATAATTTTCTCAATTCCTCTATCGACTATATTAAAACAGCAAAAGAGTTTTTTATTGAGTATATTGAAAAACTTTCAAGTAAGTTAGAAACTTTAAAAAAAGATCCTCTACAAAAAAAACAGCTTCAATCTGTCGAAGAAAAACTGCAAGAAACTTATGAAAAATTATCTTATCTTTATACCCTTATGGGACGAATATTTTTATATAGAAAAATGTATGAACAGGCACAAGCAGAGTTTACTATTGCAAAAGAGTTACTTCCAGAAGACGCAACAGCCACAATTCCTTATCTTGCAGAAGTTTATTTTAATATTAAAAAATATGCTATTACAAAATCCACACTCAATCAATATAACTCATTACGATTTAATGCTAAACTTTATCCTGTTATAAAACAGTGGGAGAATCAAAGTGCCTAAATTTCCAAAAAGTGACTCAGTAGATATTATGCTCTTTTCTGAAGGCACATACCCTTATGTCAAAGGAGGCGTGTCTAGTTGGATATTACAACTTATGAAAGGGCTTCCAGAGTTTAGTTTTGGAGTCTGTTTTGTAGGTGCAACGCCCTATATTGATGGTCAGCCGATGCAAATCAGTTATGAATTTCCACCAAATCTTAAACACTTAGAGGTACACTATCTTTTTAATGATGATTCAGACAAAGACAAGCCTAAAAGAAGAGAAGGTGATTCAAAAGCATTTGAATCAGTGCGTGAGCTCTATCAATCTTTTCAACAAAACAAAGGAACTCTCCCCGAAATATTACAAAATATTGATTTTTACACCAATGAAGTTACATTTGAAGATTTTTTACATTCAAAAAGAGCATGGGACTTTTTAACAGAGACCTACTCTAAAAACTGTCCGGATATTCCATTTATAGATTATTTTTGGACCCTGAGAAATATTCACAAACCCATCTGGATATTAGCAAATATTATCAAGAATCTTCCCAAAACTGCTATATATCACTCTCCTTCTACTGGATATGCAGGATTTTTAGGCGCTCTTTC
>JAMORM010000177.1 GCA_027063585.1 Sulfurimonas sp.
GATTAATGCGAGGTCGTGAGTTCATAATGAAAGACGGCTACTCTTTTCATGCCACGATACAAGATTTAGACAGAGAATTTGATACGGTCGAAGAAGCGTATAAAAAAATATTGACACGCTTGGGTCTTGATTTTAGAATTGTCGAAGCTGACAGCGGTGCTATTGGTGGGAGCGGCTCAAAAGAACTGATGGTGCTTGCCGATAGCGGTGAAGATACGATTGCCGTGTGCTCAAAATGTGAATATGGTGCAAATATTGAAGCGGCTTCAAGAAGTAAACGCGCAAACATTCCCCAGGCTCCCGAGGCAACATTTAACAAATTTAAAACACCGAATGTTAAAACTATAGATGAACTTGCCGAATTCTTTAAAATCGATCCTTATTATACTATTAAATGTATTGCAAAAAGAGTTGTTTATGAAGATGAAAGTGAAATCGTTCTTTTCTTTGTACGCGGATGTGATAATCTTCAAGAAGTAAAGGCAGTGAATGCAACTCAAGCACTAGACATAGTAGATGTTACAGAAGAAGAACTCAAAGAAATCGGACTTGTCCCGGGTTTTATAGGACCGTTTGATCAGACACAAGCAAAGCATGTCATAGACAGTGATTTAAAAGATGCCAAAGATATGATTTGCGGGGCGAATGAGGCAGATTATCATTATATAGGCGTTGATTTATCAGTCCTGAATGATGTAGCATATTTTGAAGATATAGCAGAGGTAAATGAGGGTGATATTTGTCCTCATTGTAAAGAGGGCACACTCTCTTTTACTAAAGGGATAGAAGTCGGGCATATCTTTAAACTTGGAACGACGTACTCCCAAGCACTTAAAGCTGAGTTTTTAGATGAAAACGGCAAAGCACAGCCTTTTATTATGGGAACATACGGTATGGGCGTGTCACGTTTGGTAGCGGCCGTCATTGAACAGCATCATGATGATAGCGGTTGTATTTGGACAAAAGCAACGGCACCGTATATGGTAAATATTATGATTAGCAATATAAAAGACGAAGCACAGGTCCAAGCAGGAGAAGAGCTTTACAAACAACTTCAAGATGCAAATGTAGAAGTCATGATTGACGACAGAAAAGAGCGTTTTGGTTTTAAAATGAAAGATGCGGAGTTGATAGGTTTTCCCTACACGATTATCATCGGAAAAGAACTTGCAAACGGGCATGTGCAGATTTTTGACAGAGCGACAAAAGAAAAAACAGATATTAAAAGCGAAGAAATTTTTAATAAAATTATGGAATTGATTTAGATGTTATACTTTTTAATCTATCTTTTTTTAGAAGTCCTTATATCAGTACAAATATCTTCTGCCATAGGCGGACTTGCTACTTTTTTTGAAATACTTTTAACGGCATTTATCGGTATATCTATTTTGGTAAATTTTAGAAAAAATTTAATTGAAAATATGACAGCAGTTTCCTATAACTGTATTGATTTAGAACAGTTTCAAAAATTAAATCTTTTTACGCTCATAGGAGCTATTTTATTGGTTATTCCGGGATTTTTAACAGATATTTTAGGGCTTTTAATGCAGTTTAGTGTTTTTACAAGTATGCTTGTTAACCGTTATAATGTAAAATCAGGAAAATGTAACAGTTCTTTCGAAGAACAAAATAATATAACAAAGGATTCAGATGTCATTGATGTTGAAATTATTGAGCACGATACTACTCTTAAGTAGTTTTGTTTATGCTAGCACAGCAAGAGAGAAAATCGAAGATTTTTTAGAAGATAAATTTAGTGAAAATCCGAAATTAAAATCTGTAAACGTAAAAGTAGATGATGTAGTTCCGTTAAAGCAACTTCCAAACTGGAACGCTTATATTGTTGATGTAACTGCCATCTTAAAACGTAAAGTAAATCAGCGTATTAACCAAAAAATGATTTGGTTCTCTAACGGTCAGATGATTACAAAAGATCTGACAGACATTAATACAGGTGAAAGTCTTACTGAAAGGGTTAAGCCAAAAGTTAAGGCTAAGCATTATGCAAAAGAAAATTTGATTTATGGTAATGCAAATGCAAAACATAAAGTAATAATATTCTCAGATCCACTTTGCCCGTTTTGCAGAGGATTTGTTCCTCGTGCTATTGCAAAGATGAAACAAGAACCTCAAAAGTTTGCTCTATATTATTATCACTTTCCATTAGCTAGACTGCATCCTGCTTCAGTTGTATTAGTTAAAGCAGCTGTTGCTGCAGAACAAAAAGGTGTGAAACATGTCATACCGAAACTTTATAATATAAAAATTGACCCTCATGAAAAAAATGTAAAAAAAATATTAGATGTATTTAATAAGGCAGAAGGGACAAATATTACAGTTAAAGATATCAATCAACATGAAGTTCTAAAACAACTACAGCACGATAAACAAGTGGCAAATGACCTTATGGTTGGAGGAACACCAACAGTGTATTTCGATGGGGTAATCGACAATACAAAGAAAAAATACTTGAAAGTGAAATAATGCAAAAACTAACAATAGCAACACGTGTTTCAGATTTGGCACTCTGGCAGGCATATCATATTAAAGGAAGAATAGAAGCAAGTTATCCAGAGATTGAAGTCGTACTCAATAAAATTGTCAGTAACGGTGATAAAGTTTTAGACAAACCTCTGGCTTTAATTGGAGGAAAAGGACATTTTACAAAAGAGTTGGAAGATGAAATGCTCGCCGGGAATGCCCAATTGGCAGTGCACAGTTTAAAGGATGTTCCGACATATATACCAGATGGTTTGGAACTTGTTGCTGTAACGCAAAGACAAGACCAAAGTGATGTTTTTTTATCACATACTTATGCAACACTCGATGATTTGCCAAAAGGTGCAGTAGTGGGAACAACAAGTCTCAGACGCAGAATGCAGCTTTTGCAAAAACGCCCTGATTTAAAAGTCAAAGATTTACGAGGGAATGTAAATACACGATTAAGAAAGCTCAAAGAGGGTCAGTACGATGCTATTATTTTGGCATGGATAGGACTGAACAGACTTGACCTGCTTAAAGACATTCCTTATACGCAAAAACTTTCACTTGATATGATGATACCGCCGATGGGACAGGCTGCTCTTGGAATAGAGATTATAAGCGACAATGAAAAGGTGAGAAAAATCGCAGCAAGTTTAAATGATGAAAATACCTTTACATGTACACAGATTGAGAGAGATTTTATATCTAAAATCGGAGCGGGATGTTCTGCACCGGTTGCATGTAATGCTGTTATTAACGATGATAATGTTGTTTTTAGAACGATGATAGGTTTTCCTGACGGAACAAATATTATGCAGGAAAAAGTTGTAAAATCAAAAAATGAAAGTGAAAACTTAGGCAAAGAACTTGCTCAGAAAATGATAGATAACGGAGCATTAGAATTGCTAAAGAGTGCAGAAAAAATTGCATTTAAAGATGAAATGCCACAAAGATTATAAAAATGCAAAAAACTATAAAACTTTTAAAAAGAAATGATGAACTTACAGTAATTGACACTGAACTTGATATTTATCTTGAAATTCCACATTTGGCATATGCCGAAGTCAAAAAAGAAGATGGCGGCAAAGCATTGCTTTTTACTAATGTTGTTGATAAAAAAAGCGGTAAAAAGTTTGAAGAACCGGTACTGATGAATGTGTTCGGCTCTTATAAACGTTGTGAACTGTTGTTTGGCAGAACTATCGAATCAGTTGCCGATGAAATAACTAAACTGCTTCATATGAAACCGCCTGCAGGTTTGAAAGAAAAAATTTCTATGGCAAGTGAACTTTTTTCACTTAAAAATATTTTTCCAAAACGTCTCAAAGGGGAGGGTGAATGTCAACAGATAAAATATCTTGATAATGAAATAGATCTTTATAAACTGCCTGTATTAACGACGTG
>JAMORM010000178.1 GCA_027063585.1 Sulfurimonas sp.
AAGAATGATTTTAGAAAAAAGGCCTCTTTGTAAAAAGTTGTCTGCTACAAATTGCCATAAAGGTTTGTGTTGTATACGCAGCCACTGTTTCTTAACAGTGGTATCAAAACGACTAGAACTACCGGCTGACAATAAAATAAGTGTTAAATCAGACAAATAGTCTCCTGAAATTTCAAAGTGTTACGAAATTATACACTCAGAAAGCTTTTTTTATCTTAAATGGGCAAATTAGTTCTATTGTTTCCAAATATTGCATAAATAATATTATCAAATCTTAGACTTTATATTAGATTAATTTTATTTGATTATATTTCCACTATAGATAAATGAAAAATATAATATTGAGGAGAAGCTTATGAGATCTTCATGGGTAAAAGAGCGGGAAGGTGATTCTGTAAGAACACAGATGCACTACGCAAAAAAAGGCATTATTACACAAGAGATGGAATATGTCGCAAAAATAGAAGATTTATCTCCTGAACTGGTTCGTAGTGAGATAGCTCGCGGTAGATTAATTATACCGGCGAATGTAAATCATACATCATTAGAACCGATGGCCATAGGAATTGCAAGTAAATGTAAAATAAATGCAAATATCGGGTCCTCGGCAATCGCTTCGGATGTCCAAGGTGAAGTTGAAAAGATGGAAGTATCACAACATTATAAAGCAGATACGGCTATGGATCTCTCAACAGGTGGTGATTTGGATGAGATTAGAAAAGCGGTCATAGCTTCTTCAAAAATTCCTATCGGAACTGTGCCTATTTATCAGATTCTTCATGATGTTGGAAATAAAATTGAAGATTTGAGTATAGAGGTTATGCTTGATGTGCTGGAACGTCAAGCAAAGCAGGGTGTTTCTTATTTTACAATTCACGCCGGTTTTTTGTTGGAGACGATGCCTAAAGTTGCAAAGCGTAAAATGGGAATTGTCTCTCGTGGTGGTTCACTTATGGCTGCATGGATGATGCATTATCATAGAGAAAATCCTTTTTACAGTGCATTTGATGATATTTTGGAAATTTGTGCAAAGTATGATGTTTCTTTGTCTCTTGGGGATTCTCTTCGTCCTGGTTGTCTGGCAGATGCGTCTGATGATGCACAGCTAGGCGAGTTAAAAGTTCTTGGTGAGTTAACACTTCGCGCATGGGAAAAAGATGTGCAGGTTATGATTGAAGGCCCGGGTCATGTGCCTTTAAATCAGGTAGAGCGCAATATGAAGATTCAAAGAGAACTTTGCCACGAAGCTCCTTTTTATATTTTAGGGCCGTTAGTTACAGATATAGCAGCAGGATATGACCATATATCTTCTGCTATCGGTGCGGCTGTAGGTGGTTGGCACGGTGCGTCAATGCTGTGTTATGTTACACCGAAAGAACACTTAGGACTTCCGAATGCCGATGATGTTCGTGAAGGGATTATTGCCTATAAAATAGCGGCGCATGCTGCCGATATTGCCCGTGGACGTAAAGGGGCAAGAGATGTTGATGATGCAATGAGCGATGCCCGTTATGCATTTGATTGGGAAAAACAGTTTGAGCTTGCACTTGATAGTGAACGTGCTCGTGAATACCATGATGAAACACTGCCTCAAGATGTATTTAAAGAAGCAGAATTTTGTTCTATGTGTGGACCAAAATTCTGTTCTTACAAAATAACACAAGAGATTATGGACAATCCTGAAGGAATTGAGCGAATCATTCAGGATAATAAAGACAAAGAAGAAGCAGAAGCCAAAGCTGAAGCTTTAGTATAAGCATACAAATAAATTGATTTTAAACAAGACAATATTTGTCTTATTTAGATATACTATAGTTTTAAAATTCTAATTTAGGTTAAGGCAAGGTTAAAACCTTGCTTCCGATGAGGCTTGAAAGCTTAAAAGTTATTCGAAACCCAGATTTTCAAACGCTAAAGCGTGACTTAGAAAAAAACTAAATTTTTTTCTGTAACCTAGGCCAAAAGGCTTGAAAGCTTAAAAGTTATTTGGAACCCAGGTTTTAACCTGGGCTATAATGTTTGAAAAATTAAATTTATAAAAAGGAAAAAATAAATGACTGAAGAAATCGTAAAATCAGCACTCTCAAAAGTTATGTATCCCGGTTTTACCAAAGATATTGTAACTTTTGGTTTTGTTAAAGATATAGCAGTAAATGGTAAAGATGTAAGTTTTACTGTTGATATCACATCATCAGCACCGGAAGTTGCTGCACAAATCGTTGATGAAGCAGAAAAAGAATTAAAAAATGTAGGCGCAGGGAAAGTTACTGTAAATATAAAAGCACCGGTAATGCCAAGAGAGTCTTCTTCTCGTGGAAAAAACATTGCTCCACAAGTAAAGAACTTTTTAATGGTAAGTTCTGGTAAAGGTGGTGTTGGAAAATCAACAACATCAGTAAATATTGCTATTGCACTTGCAGCACAAGGGAAAAAAGTAGGTCTTTTAGATGCTGATATCTATGGCCCAAATATTCCTCGTATGATGGGTATAGCAGATGTAAAACCTGAAGTAACCGGGAATAAAGTTCTTCCGATTAAAGCATATGGTATTGAAGTTATGTCTATGGGCTCACTCATGGAAGAGGGACAATCTCTTATATGGCGTGGTGCTATGATTATGAAAGCGATTGAGCAGTTCTTACGTGATATTTTATGGTCAGAATTAGATGTGCTTGTTATTGATATGCCACCGGGAACTGGTGATGCACAACTTACACTTGCTCAATCTGTACCGGTTACTGCGGGTCTTACTGTTACAACTCCACAAGGGGTGTCTTTAGATGACTCACGTCGTTCTTTGGATATGTTCAAAAAACTTAATATTCCAATCGCTGGAATTGTAGAGAATATGAGTGGATTTATCGCACCAGACACAGGTGTTGAGTATGATATCTTTGGAAAAGGAACTTCTGAGCCAATGGCAAAAGAGTTCGATACAAAAGTAATCGCTGAGATTCCAATTGAGCCTGCTATTAGAGCTGGTGGCGATGATGGTAAACCTATTACTTTTGTAGCTCCGACTTCTGAATCTGCAAAACGTTATATGCAAGCAGCAGAGTCTATTTGGGCTACGATTGAAGATATTAATGCTAGTGGTGGTGTAGATAATGAGGCTGTTCAACCAACAACACCTCCAGGTACATCAGCTTGTTCAACAGGTAGTTGTAGTTAGAAAGTTTAGTGAACTTTCTAACATCTTCAGGGTTCGCCTGAAGATTTAAATCTATCTTAAATGTTCATCCTCCGACATCTCTGGTGAATATTCAACTATTTTATTTCTTCCCGTAGTTTTAGCAACATACAATGCCGTGTCTGCATACTTGATACATTTCCATATGCTGTCACCGTCTTTAGGAAATTTTGCTATACCTATACTCATAGTTTTTTGTATCGTTTTGCCGTTGCCAACATCAAATACAAGTTTTGCAAATTCAGAGTGTATTTTTGAAGCTATCTTTTGTGTTCCCTCATCTGTAGCATTGTGTAATAACACAACAAACTCTTCTCCACCATAACGAATGGCCAGATCGGATTCTCTGATGCTGTTATGAAGTACTTCACCTATTTTAGCAATGACTTTATCACCTATATCGTGGCCATAGGTGTCATTAACTTTTTTAAAGTAATCAACATCAAGCATCATTACACTGTATGTTATATTCTCACGTTTTGCCTGACTTGCAAAAGTATCTATAAACTCTTCTAAAAATCTTCTATTATAAAGCCCTGTCATTGCATCTCTGAGTGAAGTGTCTCGCAGTTTAGACATTAGGATTTTACTCTCTATTACCGGTTTGGCAGCTTCAAGATAATTTTCTATACTTGTGACAAAGGCATTGATTTTATTTAAC
>JAMORM010000179.1 GCA_027063585.1 Sulfurimonas sp.
CTCGTATAGAACCAAAAGCAAAAAAATTAGAAAAGATTTCTTATGATGAGATGCTTGAGCTTGCATCTTTAGGAGCAAAAGTACTGCAAAATCGTTCTGTAGAGCTGGCAAAAAAATTAAATGTCAATTTAGTCACAAGAAGCAGTTTTTGCGATGAAGAGGGAACATTAATTACAAAGGAAGAAAATATTATGGAAAAACCATTAGTAAGCGGAATTGCTTTAGACAGAAACCAAGCACGTATCTCTTTAATGGGTGTCAAAGACAGACCGGGCATAGCCTCTGATATTTTTAATGCACTAGCGGATGCTGAAGTCAATGTTGATATGATTATACAAAATAAAGCGGTTGATGATACAACAAATATTGACTTTACGGTTCCTGTCAGTGATTTACATGATGCAAAAAGTGTGGTAGATATATTTGTGAAAAGCGGTGAGGTTAAAGATGATTCTTACAATGAAGATATTTGTAAAGTTTCTGTTGTAGGTGTCGGCATGAAATCACATGCAGGTGTAGCTGCCCAAGCATTTTCAACAATGGCAAAAGAAAATATCAATATCAATATGATTTCAACTTCTGAAATAAAAGTTTCTATGGTAATTGATGAAAAGTATGCAGAACTTGCTGTACGCTCTCTTCATAATACTTACGAGTTAGACAAATAAGCACTCATATGCCGGATTTTGCACAATGGAGCTTGGATGCGATAAGAGAAAAAGGCGGGAGTCTCAGCTGGCTTGAAGAGTATCGCTTTGAGTGGTCTAAAACAACGGCATTTGCATTAGAACAAATTCTCAATGGAAAGACTATTATTTTAATTACCGATGAGAAAAGAAAATGGTTTGAAAATTATATATTAAGTTCTATGAACGGGCTGTTTTTAGAGAGACCGCTTATTCCCATTATCAGTATTGATGACATTTATACACACTACAATAGTGTAAGTGGTGGAGAAATAATAGATATTATAGATGATATGATTTCTCTTTCTTATAAAGATGATTATTTCTTTTGGTATATCGGTAAAGGTGATGATAAGCGCAGTGATATTGCAAAAAGAAAAGATGAGAGCTATTTTTGGATTTTTGATGAAGATTTTAACAATGCTTTTACATTGAAATCTTATGACATGGATTTAGATATTAAACTTTTACAGCTCTACAAACTCTTCGATGCTTCTTTAAATGCGGCAATGTTTGGAGAGGTCGATGCAAGCTCATAATGGCCTAAAAGGACATATTCTTATAGCAAGTGAGATTGAAGCCGCAGTTGAAAAAATTGAAAATGAGTTGCACGGTTTTAGAGTAGTGAAATTTGTAGAAGAAAATTTTAAAATAGAGCATGCCAAACTTGTGACTGCTGAGGCATATATTAGTGAATCACAAACAAAGTATATTATTATTGCAGCTTTTGAGTTTACAGATGTAGCCCAAAATTCTCTCTTAAAACTTCTAGAAGAACCTCCAAAAAATATTGAGTTTATTATTATTTCTCCGACAAAATCCAATTTACTCCCAACTGTACGTTCCCGTTTGCCAATTTTAAAAACAGAGTTCCATCATGCCAATATGGACTTAGATATTAAACTTTCACGACTTGATTATAATGAGGTATTTGCATTTTTAAAAACACATGCCAGAGTTGGTAAAATGGAGGCAAAACTTTTGGTAGAGGCTCTTTTTTATCGTGCTACCGTAGTTGACAAGTTAATACTGACACCCTCGCAGTTAGATAATTTTGATAAAGCCTATCGCTTGTTAGATTTGAACTCACGACCGCAGAGTGTTTTAGCAATGCTTTTGATGAGTTTTGCACAGGAGCGATAATGCAAGTAGAAAAATTATCTAATGAAATCAATATAAAAGAACAGCTTGCAAAGCTTGGTGTTGATGCAGGCGGTATTGCTATTTTAGCATCCAAAGCACATACACATATTATTTATATCCATGATTTACATGTAGGGGCTGCAAATATTTTAAAACAAGATGCGCTCTCTGTCGGTGCTGATTTAGCAGTGCCTCGCGGGACAGTTGTTGCTGCACAACCAAGAGTTGATTGTATATTAATTGCAAATACAAAACAGTTAAAAATTTTAGCCAAAAAAGAGCTGTCACAGCCTTTTGCACTCAAAGAACTCGCGAAAAAATTACAATATTTTCTACAAATACAAAAGCCTGAATCTATTGATATTATGGGTATTGTCAATGCAAATGATGACAGTTTTTATGCTCAAAGTAGATTTAAAGATAGAGATGCAATACAAAGTATAGAGCAAATGATAGAAGAGGGTGCAACGATTATAGATATTGGAGCTGTATCTACTAGACCGAATGCACCACTTGTGAGTGTAGAAGAAGAACTCTCAAGAATAGAACCGATTTTAACGCTTATAAAGAAAGAAAAGTTTTATGAAAAAGTAAAATTTAGCTGTGACAGTTATGAACCAAAAGTGCTGTATAAGGCACTAGAAAGCGGTTTTACAATTATTAATGATATTACAGGGTTACAAAATGATGAGGTTTGCAGACTCTGTGCTTCTTATGATGCAACGGCGGTGATAATGCATATGCAAGGCACACCTCAAACTATGCAGAAAAATCCTCATTATGAGAGTGTTTTGAATGAGATTTATGATTTTTTTGATGAGAGAATTCAAAAAGCTGAACATTTTGGTATAAAAGATATTATTCTTGATGTTGGAATAGGCTTTGGAAAAAGAGTTGAGGACAATCTTGTACTGTTAAAAAATCTTGAGCATTTTTTAACACTGCAAAAACCTCTTTTAGTCGGAGCATCTAGAAAATCCATGATAAACAAAATCAGTCCTTCTGATGTAGAACAAAGGCTTGGAGGTACTTTAGCGCTGCATCTTGAAGCAGCCAAAAACGGTGCTTCAATTTTAAGAGTCCATGACGTGCCTGAACATGTTCAGGCACTTAAAGTCTTTAGAGCATTATCCCTCTAATCATAAAGTAAAGCATTGCAGCAAGTAAAGCAGCGGCGGGGACTGTTACTATCCAGGCAGCAATGATTTTTTTAATAGCATCTCTCTTTACATATTGAACTTTTTTAATTCTTTTGATATGTTTTTTTGTTGCTTTTATGAGCTTTTCCTGCTCTTTTATCTTTTCATATAGTAACACAAGTTCTTTGTAGTCAGCTTCACTTTTTTTGCTTTTTGCTTCTAATGCTTTTGCTTTGTCTTTATAAGAATTTAGTATTTTTTTCTCGTCATGGAGAGTATCCGTGTCTTCTTCTATTGTTACAGTTGGAAGGTCTCTATGGAGATATTCTCGTAAAAATCCAACACCAAAAACTCCACCTATCGCGATATGCGTCGAACTTACAGGCAGTCCAAGTTGTGAAGCAATAATCACAGTGATAGAAGCAGCCATCGCTATACTAAAGGCTCTAATCTGGTCTAGTTCTGTTATTTCACTGCCGACAGTTTTAATAAGCTTTGGACCATACAACGCAAGACCAATGGCAATACCAAAAGCTCCGACACCCATAACCCATAAAGGAATACTTGCTTTTGTAGAGATGCCACCGTTGACTATAGCATCATTTATGGCAGCTAAAGGTCCTATGGCATTGGCAACATCATTTGCTCCATGTGCAAAACTTAAAAGTGCTGCTGCAAATATAAGAGGAATGGTAAAAAATGTATTAACAGATTCTCTGGAATTTTCCATAACGGTATGCTTTGCATGTAATTTCTTCTTTATTGCAAAATAAACAGGAATAGAGAAAATAAATCCTAAAATAAGAGCTGTTGAAAATGTGGGTTTATGTGTTACTTCCATGTAGACAAGAGGCAATAAATTTAAAAT
>JAMORM010000180.1 GCA_027063585.1 Sulfurimonas sp.
CAATCAGTGAGATTGCAAAAGAGCTTGCGGGATTTAAGAAAAAACTTCAAGAGAATGCTTTTAGCGTAAAAGAGATGCAAGGTTCAAATTTTGGAATTTCAAATCTCGGTATGCTCGGCGTAGAGCGTTTTGATGCAATGATAAACAAAAATGACTCGGCGATTGCTGCCGTGGGAACACTCAAAGAAGATGAAATTTCCGTAACATTAACGATTGACCATCGACTTGTCAATGGTTATGAGGCGGCACTTTTTATGCGTGATGTAAAAAAAGAGGCGCAGAATCCTCTTAATTTTAAGGATTAGATATGTATGACATAATTTATATAGGCGGTGGACTGAACTATGCAGGTGCTATCGTTGCGGCAAAAAACGGGAAAAAAGTAGCCTTGGTTGAAAAAGATTTGCAACAGCTTGGTGGTGTTTGTCTGCATAAAGGGTGTATTCCTTCTAAAATGTTTTTGCATTATGCAAATCTTGTGTATGAGAGTAAAAATGACGTCGTAAACGGCGAAGTCACACTTGCCATGAAAAAACTTTTTGAGAAAAAAACAAATTTGATTGACAATGCTTTAACTGCCATTACAAAACAGTGTTCACATGTAGATTTGATAGAGGGCGAGGCAAAGCTCAAAGAACCGCACAAAGTCGAAGTAAAGGGTAAAACTCTTGAAGCCGAATATATAGTGATAGGCACGGGTTCGCACGCTTTTATTCCCGAAGGTATTGAGTATAATGCCAAAGATATTATAGTGAGTGATGAAGTTTTGATGCTGCAAGAACTGCCGAAAAAAATTGCTATTTATGGTACCGGAGCTATAGGGCTTGAAATGGCAAGTTTTTTTGCAACGGCAGGCGTTGAAGTGACACTTATAAATCGTAGTGATGAAATTTTAAAAAAATCTCATTCGCTTATTCAAAAAGAGATAAAAAAACAATTAGAAAAAATCGGTGTGAAAATTCTACAAAACCATGCCGTTACAACGGCAAAAAGTACAAAAAAAGGCGTACACATTACATTTGAAGACAAAAGCAGTATCTATATGCCGCTATTGCTCGTAGCAGCAGGACGCAGACCGAATGTAGATTTTCTTACATGTAAAGATATAAAAGTAAAAAAAGGCATTGTAACCGACAGATTTTTTGAGACGACTCTTGCAAAACACTATGCCATAGGAGACTGTAACGGCAAACTGCAACTTGCCCATGCGGCACGCGCAGAGGTGTTACATGTAACAGAGCAAATAGTGGGGAAAAATCCGCGTCCTTTAAATCTTGAACATGTTGTCAAGTTTATTCATACTTTGCCAATGAGTTATGCCATCGTAGGTAAAACTGATGGTGAAAAATCAAGTGTCGTGCCTTTGAATAATTTTCCTTACTCTTTTTATAACGATGCTGCAAGTGGTATGATGATAAGCTATGCAGACAGTGAAGGTTTTATTGTAGGCGCTGAGATATTATCGCCAAATGCAGAAGAGCTTGCTGCCATCGTAGGTATGAGTCTCGCAGGAGAAATGGATGTTGCACAGGCTAAAAGAACGATTTTTGGACATCCGACATTTAGCGAAGCACTTGAGAGAACATTTTTTAAATTATGATACTGCATGACTGGGGTGAAATTGAATATACACAAGCACGGGAAAAAATGCAAAAGGTTCATACGCAGGCATTAAAAGGGCAGGAGAATCATCTGATACTCTGCTCCCATCCTGCTGTTTTTACCCTTGGCAGTGATGAAAAAAAGAGTTTTAACGTAGATGTAGTGCAAAGCGACAGGGGCGGTTCTATCACCTGTCACAGCCCCGGTCAGAATGTGTACTATTTTTGCTTTTTGGTACAAAACCCTGCACTGTTTTATAAAAAAGTTTTGTACTCTTTTGAAGATTTTTTTATGAAATATTTGCCTGATGCGAGGTATGACAAAAAGAACCCTGGTTTTTATATGCAAAACAGAAAAATCGCCTCTTTGGGATTTCGTTATTCTCAGGGTGTCTCACTGCATGGCGTTGCATTAAATGTGGATGTTGATTTGTTCTTTCACTCGCAGGTTAATCCCTGTAATTTAGAAGGCATCATAGCGACTTCTTTGGCGAATGAAGGTGTAAAACTTTCACAAAAAGAGGTAAATGCAGCAATAGTGCAAAGAATTAGAGTGAACTTTGATGATGCAGTTTAAACCAAAAGTCAAAGCTCTTAACCCTATACTGACACAAAAAATTCAAAATATATTACATGTAAACTCGCTTACGACTGTTTGTGAAGCAGCGGCTTGCCCAAACAGGGCAGAGTGTTATGCAAGAAACAGTGCAACTTTTATGATCTTAGGCGATACATGTACGCGTGCGTGTACTTTTTGTAATGTTAAAACAGGGCAGGGAAATATTGTAGATGCAGACGAACCTGAGCGCTTGGCAAAGGCTATAAAGGAGTTAGGTTTAGAGTATGTCGTCATCACTTCGGTGGACAGAGACGATTTGAAAGATTACGGAGCAGGACATTTTGCTGCGTGTGTTGAGGCAATAAAAGAGAAAAATTCAACGATAAAAGTAGAACTTTTAACACCGGATTTCAAATACAATACAAAAGCCTTGCAGACTATTATACAAAGCGGTGCCGATAAATTGGCACATAATCAAGAAACTGTCAGACGTTTGAGTAAAAGTGTGCGTCCCCAAAGTGATTATGAACGCTCTTTACATGTATTACGATATTATGCACAAAATTTCTCTTTACATGTAAAGTCTTCTTTGATGCTTGGACTTGGTGAGACGAAAGAGGAACTGTTGCAAACTATGCAGGAACTTTTGGATGTCGGGGTGAGTGAGTTGACATTAGGGCAGTATCTGCAACCGACACAGGCGCATCACAAGGTAGAAAAATATTATTCGTCGGAGTTTTTTGATGAGATGAAAGCAGAGGCTTTAGGTATGGGTTTTAGGGCTGTAGCATCGGGTATTTTGGTGCGGAGTTCTTATTTTGCAGAAAATTTAGGAGAAGAAAATGAGTAAAGCTAGATTGGTATTGGTACGTCACGGACAAAGTGTTTATAATCAAAAAAATATTTTTACGGGCTGGACGGATGTAGAGTTAAGTGAGCAGGGCGTAAAAGAGGCACGAGAAGCCGGAAAACTTTTACAAAAAAACAATATTTACCCCGATATTTGTTTTACTTCTTGGCTTAAACGCGCTATTCATACGGCACAAATTTTACTCCAAGAGTTAGAATGGGAACATATTGATGCACTGCGGAGTTATAAATTAAATGAAAGACATTATGGTGACTGGCAAGGCAGAGACAAAGATGAGGTAAAAAAAGAGTATGGGGAAGAAAAATTTTTAGCCGTAAGGCGTGGCTATGATGTATCGCCGCCGCCACTTAAATCTGATGATGAAAGATGTGTGTGGAATGAGAAAAAATATACAAATTTTGATAAAACGCTTTTGCCTTTGTCTGAATCACTCAAAGATACAAAAAAGAGAGTTTTAGAGTATTACAAAAAAGCTATTATTCCTCAGCTTAAAAAAGAGAAAACTGTGTTAATTTCTGCACATGGAAACTCTTTACGTGCTTTGGTGATGGAATTGGAAAAAATAAGTACCAAAGATATCGTTTCTTTTGAAATACCTACAGGTGAAATCATAGTTTATAATTTCAATAGTGATATGAAAATAACAGAGAAAGATATTTTAATAGGTTAAAATATCAAGATATATTGATATTTGTAAAAAATATGTTACAATTAAATAATCAGTT
>JAMORM010000181.1 GCA_027063585.1 Sulfurimonas sp.
CGTTGAACTTTCCTTAATGATACTCGTATCATCAACAAAAGTTCGCCTTGAAACTAAACCTTTTAAAAATTGTTAAATATGACATTTATTATGGTCTGGCACTTACATGTTTTCATCTTCTGCCAAGATGGTATCAATCATAATATCTATAGCATCATCAAAAAAATAGGCACCGTTTTGACTCCTGTCTAAGTATTGATCTATTTTGTATTGTTTGATTTTTTCTGTATCTGTGGAGTTTTGTATATTTTTCACATACTCATCTACACTTTCATAAGTTCTAAATGTCACAAATTGATAATGTTCTTTTAAATTTATGTGGTGTAGTTTTGTGTGCAACTTTTTCTCCTACTCTACTTGCTAAGACCTATCAGCCCAGACTGAAGTCTGGGTTCCGAAAAGAATCTCCGGCTTTTCGGAAGCAATGCTTTAGCTTCACCTCGTTAGGCTTCAAAGTTATTCAATTTTCAAAGCAATTCAGCCCAGGTTGAAACCTCAATGCCATTAAGTTAAGCGGTTTTTTTGGAACCCGTACTTCAGTGCGGGCTTTGCGTCTTTAAAGATTAAGGCCTAGGTTAAAACCTAGGTTCCGAGAAAACATCAAGCTTTTTTCTTCACTTAATGGCATTGAAGTTGAAACCTGGGTTCCAAAAAAAGTTTAGTTTTTTTCTAAGCCATACTTTAGCATTTGAAAACCTTGCTTGTAAAGAGACAAAAAAACATATATTGCCAGCGCAAAACAAACTTCGTATTCCAATAGGGTTATTTTACCAAACTTTTATTTCATTATAAAGGCTATCTCGCTCTACAGGTATAAATCCACTGTTTTTTATGAGCGCTGTGAAATCTTCCAGCTTTACTCCGTTGGCACTTTTTGCTCCTGCTGCTGAGTTTATAGACTCTTTTTCTATTGTTCCGTCAAGGTCATTTGCTCCAAATTCTTGAGCCACTAATGCCAGATTCACCGTTGATGTCACCCAGTATGCTTTTAGATTCGCCACATTGTCAAGTACCAGTCTTGCAACCGCCATTGTTTTTAATATTTCATTTGCTGTGATGGGTGCTTTGATATTTAAATAATTATTTTCAGTTTGATATACCAAAGGAATAAAACAGTTAAATCCACCCGTAATATCTTGAAGTTCACGGATTCGTATCATATGGTCTATGCGATTTTCACGACTCTCTATATGTCCAAAAAGCATGGTAACATTAGATTTTTTACCACGTTCATGCCATTTTCTGTGAATTTCAAACCATTGGTCTGATGTCACTTTTCCTTTACATATAAAATCACGAACTTTTTCATCAAAAATTTCAGCACCGCCGCCAGGCATAGAATCAACTCCATTTTCTACCATCAAATCCAGTACCTCATCATAAGAAAGCCCATGATGACGAGATAAAAAATCAACTTCTGCAGCTGTTAGTGCCTTTACGTGTAAATGCGGATAGGCAGTTTTAATCTTTTTAAATATTCCCAAATACCAATCAAGTGTCACATTAGGATTATGTGCTGAGACGATATGTACCTCTTTAGCCCCGCGTGCATCAATATCTTTTACTATTTCTAAAATATCTTCATGGCTCATCGTGTATTGATTCGGATTTTTTCGTGTTGCGGAATAGGCACAAAATTTACAAACATCTGCGCACACATTTGTTGGATTTATATGGCGATTTATATTAAAATAGGTTTTTTTACCATGTAATTCCTGACGTTTTTGATCTGCTAAGGCACCTAATTCAAAAAAATCCATATCATAGAGTTTAAGTGCTTCTTCTAAATTTATTCTATTTGTTTGGTTCATTTTATACCTTATAAATATTATCTATCTTTGTTTTTTTATGTCATTATAGCCCTGGGGCTTTCCACATTGAAGTCGTGATATTATCATCAACTAGCTTTAATTGTACTTCATATGCCTCTTGCCATTTGATTTTTAATTTGTCATAAATCTTTTTATTTTCTAAGTTTGGTTCATATGTTTTGTCCCATACTACCAGCTCTTTTGCTGCACTTGCCAAATCTTTATAAATACCACAGCCTACTCCCGCAGCCATAGCAGCGCCCAAGGCTGTTGCCTCCGTAATACGAGGAATTTTAACTCTATAGCCTGTTACATCTGCTACAATTTGTGACCATAATTTGCCTTTGCTTGCACCTCCGGCAAAAACTATTTCATCAAACTCCACACCACTAAATTGTTTTATTTTTTCTAAATTGATACTTGAAACAATTGCAGCATTTTCTTCTAAACTTCTAAACATTGACGCACGATTATATTTGTCTGCATCGAGTCCAAGATTTAAAAAACTCGGTGCTGCGTGGTACCATTTTTTATACTTCATAGAGTCTGAAAATATAGGAAGTATCTCATAAGAGCCAGCCGGAATTTCTTGAGCTTTTTGCTCTAAAATTTCATACACATCACAGCCCTTTTCTTGTGCCTCTAACTTTTCCATATCACAAAAAGCATCCCGAAACCAACGCATCACAAGTCCTGAAAAAAATGTAATGCCCTCCGCCTGAGAGAGTCCTTCAATCACATGAGGATTTACCCGCACACTCATATCTTTGGGCGGTTCGACATCACTTTTAATATTAACCACCTGCTGCCAAAAAGAACCGCCTAATATCGCCACCTGTCCTGCTTCTACAACGCCAAGTCCTGCAGCCCCGAGCTGCACATCACCACCGCCCATAATAACTTTTGTAGATGTTGAAAGTCCCGTCTCATCAGAAGCTTTTTTTGTAACAAAACCCACAACAGAGCCTACTTCTAAAACTTTTGGGAAAATAGTCTCTTTAATACCGACTTTTGCAGCCATTTGTGGCATCCAGTTTCTTTTCTTTAAACTAAAAATACCGGTTGTTCCGCCATTACTCGGATCACTCGCTATTACACCGCTCAAACGTGCCAAAATCCAGTCACCTATCATCGAAATATGAGCCACTTTTTTATAAATTTCAGGATGATTATTTTTTAGCCACAAAAGACGAGGCAGTGCGCCAAGAGCAAATGTCTGTCCCGAATCAGCATAAAAATCTTCTTCAAGGTCTGCAAAATTTTCTTTTAAATAACGCACTTCCTCTTCAGCTCTTGCATCAACATTTGCTACTGCCCAAAGTTCTTTGCCGTCTGCATCATACAAAACAATGCCCTCACGCATACTTGTAGCACTCACACCTAAAATATCATCAGGATTTATAGCGGCTTTTTGCATTGCTTCTTGTATACATGTAACGACTAAAGGCCAGTTGTTGTTGCAATCAAAATTCATAGAATTTGGTACATTTTCTTCTTCTAAATGTGTCCATTCTCTTTGAGCGACGGAGATTTGATTGGCTTTTATGTCAAAAATAACGGCACGGATACTGCCTGTGCCTGCGTCTATTGCCATGAGGTATTTGTTCATTCTTTACTTCTTTTATATTTTTTTAGGATTTTTAAGCAATTCAGCCCAGACTGAAGTCTCAATGCCATTAAGTTAAGCAGTTTTTTCGGAACCCGTACTTCAGTGCGGGCTTTGTGTCTTTAAAGACGAAAGCCTAGGTTAAAACCTAGGTTCCGAGAAAACATCAAACTCTTTTCTTAACTTTATGGCATTGAAACTGAAGTCTGGGTTCCGAAAAGAGTTGTCCACTTACATGTAAAAGTTCTTTTGTTCTTCAGAAGCGATGCTTTAGCTTCGCCTATTAGGCTTACATGTAACTCATTCTCAATTATTTTTTTAGTTTTA
>JAMORM010000182.1 GCA_027063585.1 Sulfurimonas sp.
ATCTTCTAAACTTCTTAACTGCTTTTTCATAGTACACAGCATCTTTTTGTAAATTACTCATAGTTTCGTCTCCCTGTGTCTCCGTGATATTTATGGCTTGCTTTATCATAAGCCATAGCTGCTTCTTCTTTTGTTTCAAAAGTTCCTAAATATATAACCTTATCAATTGGTTTTATTTCCATTTTTTGCCCTTTTTATAGTTACATCCCCATTTTCTCTTTTTATACAAATAAGCATCAACAGCAAACCCAATCGCCGCCACACTTACTATTGCAAGTATAATTTCCAATCCCATGTGTTCCATCCTATGCGCTCAAATCAAGCTGATAAACAGGCTCTTTTTCAATTTCAAGCAATGCGATTGTCGAGTTTTTCATATCAATCGTGTAACTTTGCTTGTCAACTAATTCCTTAAGCCTTTGTATCTCTCTGTCTCTTTCACGGCTTTTTCTCACAAGCCTTTGCAATTCATCCGCATTAACCTCTACTACTTCATCTTTTTTAAAGAAGTGGGCTAAAAAGTTTTCGATATCAAATTTAGTCATCTTGCATTCCTCAAACAAATCGCAACACCACCGGCTTTCAATATCTTTCTGCATAGTCTCTTAGCATCGTGCATAGTCGAGAAGTAAGTGTTTACCCACACGCCTTTGTATCGCTCTCTAGTCACAAACATAATCCACTCCTTTAAAATCCCATTCCCAAGCCGTAGCCGCGTTTAACTTTACATTTCGCATTGTTACTCCTACATGTAAGCCGTTTACATGTAACGACACTCTTTTAATCCCGTATTTATTACGATATACTTTCATTTGTGTTTTTCCTTATGATTTAACACTGTGGGCTACTCGAATAGCTCACGACTTCACTCTTACCCTCTGTAAAAGCTCATCAAATCACACTACATGTAATCTAATAAACTTTTTGCACATATTTAAAACATATTTACTTTACATGTAACTAAGAGCTGTAAGGCTCACTATGTTTTAATTTCTATGCAAAAATAAGGAGGAAAAACTTCTTTGTGAAACGCCCAGCCAAATTATCAGGGCTGAAAAGATGGACGCTTCATCAAAAAGTTTAAGATAAAATTGACCGCCAATTATTACCCGAACGGTGGCGGGTATCTCTTGCTACTCGATGGTAACTGAGCATTAGTAACTTTTTTGTGGAACATCAAATTACACTCAAACGCCGTCAATGTATGTTGAGAAAGCTTGTATTATATTTGATGCTCCATCAAAAAGTCTGTTTCATTCATATTTTTAGTAATACCATTTTTTTCACCGCTGTTCCTAAGGGTATTTCAGCGTAGGTGGCTTTCACAGATAGCTACTCAACTGGTCTTTTTTCAAGTGGGTATCTACCACCGGCACTGATAATCAAATGAGAGTCTTTGTCCGCACGCTGCTTATCTCACGGACTGCGATACCGAAGTATCTCTTTACATTGACAGGCGTTCTCTCTTGAACTCTCGTTAACACGAACCTAAAGGCTCAATAAAACCACTCTAAAGTGGCTCTATGAGGTTTTAAGATGCTTGTGTTGCATCAATAAGATAATTGTCGACTATAGGCATGATAAGAATTTCAATATCATCTAAAGTGTTCTCATATATATCTTCACTTTTTACGCCTCTTATTAAAACAGGTAGATTGTAATCGTTTATTGCAATTACTCCTTTAAAAGAATTAGGCAATTTTCTTGGTATATGTTTTTCACTAATATTTACACCATTTAATGCAAAGATTCCGTTTGTCTGTGATTTACATGTAAAGTTTATTTTCTTTTTAAAAGATTTTGGAAACACTTTATTTAAATTCATAGTATTTCTTAACTCTCGCTCATTATTAGTGTCATTAATAGCGACAATAGAATTGTCTTTTTTATCAAGACACTCTATGCTTTTATTTGATAGATTAAATTTAACAGCACCCTTTACAGACAAAGCTACGTTTACTACATTTCTGTGTAGCCATATGTCTTCTGTATAATCTGCTTTCATTCTTATTGCAGCTCTTGTGTCGGTTGCCATTAAATACCCATCACTTGTGAATAAATAATCTAATTCATATTTCGGATTATTTAAATCTATATATTGATAAAGAATTTGCAGTTTTTCTTTTGATATTGTTATCATCTTTTTTCTCCGTTTAGTTTAAGAACAAAGCCTCTTTTTCTCAGGAGGTGTTTTGTTTGTGTAGAAGAATTATTCCATAATTGAATTAAAAGGAAGCTTAAATATATTCAATTTTAGAATATTTTGCAATTCAGCAACTATTAGTTAAAATGCAAACATATAAAAACACGAAAAGGCAACAAGATGTTTTCATTTTTAAAAAGCATATTTTCAAACAACAAAAAGTTTAAACTTGGGATGAGTAGAGAAAAAGAGATTTCATTTTGTGAAAGACTTGGCGAGGGTATAAGAGAATATAAAAAAGCTCACTATAATGAGATAACATGGGAAAATGCGATAGAGATGTTTGTAGAGGAAGAAACATCTTCACAAGCTGAGCATGATAGACTGTTGTTGCTAATGAAGCACTTTACTTTTTCTGATTCATCACAGTTACAAGATACACAAAGCTACTACACAAGTGCGTTCCCAAGTGAGTATAGAAAAAAGAAAACAAAAATACTAAGCGAAAATATAGATAAACATTACAAAGAAGATCCAAAAAAAATAAAAGATGATTATGAAAACATCATCATAAATTTTGGAGACCCGCAATACACACAACTTTTAGAACTTCCAAAAAAGTATGATTTTGAAGAGATATTTAAAAACTGGGTGAAAAAAGTTGACATTAAGGACGATGAATTGAAAAACATTTTATATTATGCAGAGTCCAATCAAATCCTTATAAAGAAAAAAGAGAAAAATAGACTCTACTATAAAATTAATGATGATGGTAATGATATCACGGAAAGACTAAAAAATGTTGCACTTGGCATATACTTAGAAGAGTATAATGAAGTCAAAAAGATGGCAACGTATGCTGTTGATAGAATACTTATAGATATTGAATCTGAAGGATATTTGGTTTACAAGGTTATGAAGTCACAACAATACAAAAGTAAAAAATATGATTGGCTCTTAGAGAACGATTTTTTTAAGATAGGCAAAAAAGGTGCATACTATGTTAGGGATGTTCCGTTTGTTTTTGAAAGATTTGTTAGTTTTCATCATAGCTGCATTGTCTGTGACAAACCAAAAATCAAGCATAGCAAAGAATACGATAAGCTAATTGCAGAGAATAATATACATACTGTTTTTGAGATGATAGAAGAAAAGTAAAACTATAATGCGCTTTCGCCCAATTATTTTAGCTTTTTATCTCAGACTATGGATAATGTTGGATAAAAAAGCTGCAACGTAAATAATATCCATACATTAAGCTAATGTAGTGTAAAATAGCACACTTTTAAAAAAGGGGCTTTATATCATGGTAATAAACATAAAAAATGCAACAGGTGGTTTTAGCTTCATAGGTTCAAGAGGCTCTGGAGAAATCATAAGAGAACTTATGAAAAAAGAGCTCGATAAAGAAGATGGAAGTGTAACGCTTGACTTTTTAGGCGTAGAACAAGTAACACAATCTTTTATAGATGAGTTCTTTGGTATATTTGTGAGGTCTTTTGGTGTTAATTATATTAGAGGTAGAATAAGACTTGTAAATGAGACACAAGGGACAAAAGATACTATCAACTATGTAATAAAATATTCAAAAAAAATG
>JAMORM010000183.1 GCA_027063585.1 Sulfurimonas sp.
TATTGATATTTTATCCAAATTGCTATTTACATTAGATAAAAAAGTTTTTACAAAACTTAGCAGCTATAAAACACTTACTCTCTTCTTTGTAATCTTTTTGTAACCTGAAAATTTTATAATTCTGCCAAACAAACAAAACAAGGAATTTTAAAAATGAAAAAAACAGTATTATCAACCTTAGCTGCTTTAATCTTAGGTTCTACTGTTGCATATGCGACTCCAAATCCGGTTCTTATACCAAAAAGTGTTGCCGAGGTAACCGGAATTGACCATAATGTTCTTAAAAAAATTCATTTCAAAGGTGATTTAAGATTACGCTATGAAAGTAAAGAAACATATTACAAAGATGGGACACAAAGCACAAATAAATACACATATCACAACAGATACAGACTAAGACTAATCGCAGGTGTTGATTTAACTGATAAACTTACATTTGAAGCCGGTATGAGAAGTGGTTATGGAAATCCAACTTCTGGTAACCAAACATTTCTTGATGACAAAGCACTCAGCGATTACTTTTGGCAATCACTGAGATTTAACATTTTAAATCTTACATATAAAGATGACGCTTCTACAATCAAAGCCGGTAGACACCCTTTTATGCTTTACAGACCTATTAAATCACAGCTTGTTTGGGATAATGACATCTCATTTAATGGTATCAGTTATAAGTATGAAAACGATTCTAGCATTGTAAACTTGGGTATCAATCAGCCAACATATGCTGAGAGAATCAATGCAAAAGATGATGTTAGTCTATTCTTCGCACAGTATGTAAAAAAGATAAAACTGGATAATTCCAAATTAAATGTGGGCGCTGCTATGTACTACTATGATGGTTTAAAAGGCAACACTGCCATGTACTTTCCTGAAAAAGGTGGCAAACAGATGGGTAATATCTTTGTAACAAATGCTTCTGGAGAAAAAGTATATAAAAATAATTTTCATATTGCCGAAGCTTTCGTAGAGTATAAGCTAAAAGATCTCTTTGGCAAACCCTTTGCAGTAGCTGGCAGTGTAGCCTATAATGTTGCAGCCAGCAATAAAAACCTGGGGTATGATCTGGCAATGCAAATAGGTAAAGCAAAAAAAGTTCATGACTGGCAATTGAAATATTCTTACACTGATCTTCAGGCAGATGCAGTCCTTGGTGCACACAGTGACTCTGATAATTTTGGAGGTGGTACTGCTGCCAAAGGACACGCAATTAGAGCAAAATACAAATTTGGCAAAAGAACTTATCTTGCTGGAACATTCTTTTTCAATACACTCTATGCGGGTAAAGAAACTGGTAAACCAGAAGCAGATTATGAACGCGTCCAACTGGATGTAATCATAAAATTTTAAAGCTAAAAGGTGTAACAAATGACAAAAGTAATCAAACTTACTCTTGTGGCTTCTGTGCTTGCCGGTGGACTTGCTGCAAATGATATAATCAAAGGAAGCGGTGCTTCTTTTCCATACGCTGTATATCAAAAATGGACAAAAGCCTACTATAAAGCAACCGGCATTAAAGTTGATTATATTTCCAAAGGTTCTTCTAAAGGCATCAAAGATGCAAAAACAAGACAGGTTGATTTTGCCGGAACGGATAAACCTTTATCACCTAAAATACTTAAAAAGTACAATCTATACCAGTTTCCTGGTGTTGTCGGTGCAATTACAATGGGGTACAATCTTCCGGGAATTTCCAACTTAAAGTTAAGCAGAAGCGCAATTGTTGCTATCTCTGAGGGAAAAATAAAATTCTGGGATAACAAACTCATTACAGCTGAAAATACAGGCATTACACTACCGCATGAAAAAGTTACTTTTGTACACCGCGCAGACGGTTCGGGTACGACTTTTAACTATACATACTTTTTAAGTAAAGTTTCTAAAGAGTGGAGGCACACATACGGTGCGAAAAAATCTTTAAACTGGCCTGGTCGTCAGCATATAGGCGGAAACAAAAACACAGGAGTCGCTAGTTTAATTAAGCAGACTCCTTATTCTGTCGGTTATATTGATTATGCGGATGCACAGAAAAACGGCATTATAATGGCAGCAGTTGAAAACAAAGCCGGGAACTACATCAAACCTGAATTAAAAGCATTCCAAGCAGCAGCTGCCAAAGCAAGCTTGAAGCCTAAAAAAGATTTTTATTCAATCATTGCCGATCCTGCCGGTGCACAGTCTTACCCGATTGTAGCGGCTACATTCATTTTGGTACCTGCAGAAAAACCAGAAATGGATAAAAAAGTAACGGCATTTTTTGACTGGTCTTATAAAAACGCTCAAGAGATTGCAAAAAGTTTAGGTTTCGTTCCTTTACCAGAGAGTTTAACTGATAAAATCAGAAAATACTGGGAAGAAAAAGGGATCAAATAATCCCTGTTCTTTACATGTAACCTCTTTGTAATGAAATTTTTATATAATATCATACTAATTTAATTCTAGGGTTTTCTTGCATGGAAAAAATATTTCAAAAACTCTCTTTTTCAAGTGCTACTCTCGTACTCATTCTTCTTATTGGTATATTCATTACATTGTTTAATGCTGCCAAACCTGCGATTGATGAGTTTGGATTACATTTTCTTGTTGATCCTACATGGAATAAAGAAGTTGTCATTGACACACCAAACACGACTGCATCAGCCGTATCAAATGACGACATTGCTGATGAAGAGGACATGCTGCTTGATGAAGATGATGAAGATTCTCTCAACACAAAAACAATGTATGGCGGTCTTGTACCCATAATAGGGACAATATTTTCTACACTTATTGCCCTGCTTTTTGCCCTTCCTATTGCTATGGGCATAGCTGTATTTTTGGCCGAAATTGCATCAAAAACAGTCTCAAAATTTGTCGGCATGGCCATTGAGCTTTTGGCTGCGATTCCAAGCATCATTTTTGGAATGTGGGGTCTGTATTATTTTGCACCGATTATCGCAGATACTTTTGGTGGTTATCAAGTCTCCCTTCTCACTGCAGGACTTGTCCTTGGCGTTATGATCTTGCCGTTTATGGCGGCTATTACCCGTGACAGTATGAATACCACACCCGATGTTTTAAAAGAATCAGCCTATGCTCTTGGTGCCACAAAGTTTGAAGTGGTCAAAGATGTCATTTTCCCTTACTCCAAAGTCGGTATTATCGGCTCTATCATTTTAGCCCTTGGACGTGCTTTAGGGGAGACGATGGCGGTTGCTTTTCTTATCGGTGCGGTTTATTCTTTACCTGAAAAAATCACAGATCCGACTATTTCTATTCCTGTTGCTATGGCTGTAAATTTTGGTGAAGCCAGCGGACTTGGTGAAAGTGCCCTCTTTTACCTAGGGCTTATACTTTTTGTTATGAGCTTTATTATCATTTCGGTTGCTAAATTTTACTTTTTAAAAAGGGTTAAAGTATGAGACTTGTACTAAACAAAATATTTCTAGCTCTTTCTACCCTCTCTGCACTTCTTGGACTGGGGTTTTTAGGCTGGATACTTGTTACACTTTTTATTGAGGGGCTTTCATCACTACATTTTAGCCTTTTTGTTAATGACCTCGTTGATGGCGGACTGAGAAACCTCATCGTAGGGCAACTTATACTGGCATTTTTGGCCGGAGCTATCGGTATACCGCTTGGAATGCTCGCAGGTATCTACATCAGAGAATATGGCAGAGGAAAATATGCAGAGTTCATTAGAGATTTAAGCGATATTATGATGTCTGCACCTTCTATTGTTATCGGTGCTTTT
>JAMORM010000184.1 GCA_027063585.1 Sulfurimonas sp.
ATTTGACAAAGAGGTCAAAAGCGTCGGCGGTGTAAATAATGCTTCTACAAGCTTTGACTATACACACTACTATATAAAATCGAGTACGGACAATCTCAATACTTCGGTACAACTCTTTGCAGAACTTATGCAAAATCTCAATCTCAAAGATGACGAATTCCAACCCGAACGCGATGTGGTTACGGAAGAGAGACGCTGGAGAACAGACAACAATCCTTTAGGCTATTTATACTTCAGACTCTTTAACAATGCCTATATTTACCACTCATACCATTGGACGCCTATCGGTTTTATGAATGACATACGAACATGGACGATTAAAGACATCAAAGATTTTCATGTGACTTACTACCAGCCGCAAAATGCCATTTTAATGGTTACGGGTGATATTGAGCCTAAAGATGTGTTTAAATCTGCAAAAGCGGCGTTTGGAAAGATAAAAAATCATGGGAAAATTCCGAAGGTAAAATTTGTAGAACCTGAACAAGACGGTGCAAAAAGAGTGATCGTCCATAAAGACAGCGAAGTAGAAATGCTGGCAATCACCTTTCATATACCTGACTTTAAAGACCCTGACCAAGTCACGCTTAGCGTAATTTCTGAGATTTTTTACTCAGGAAAAAGTTCACGTTTATATAAAGAACTCGTAAATAAAAAACGTCTTGTAAACAGCATATACGCTTACAACATGGAAAATACGGACCCAGGTCTTTTTATATTTATGGCTACATGTAACCCGGGTGTTAAAGCTGAAGCGGTAGAAAAAGAGCTTATAAAACAGATAAACCTGATGAAAGAGACCGAAGCGACAAAAGCAGAGCTTGAAAAAGTCAAAATCAACACAAAATCTGATTTTATTTACTCGCTTGAAAGCTCTACCTCTGTTGCAAACCTTTTTGGAAGCTACTTAGTCAGAGGTGATGTCACACCGCTTTTAACCTATGAAGATGATGTCAACAAAATAACTGCAAAAAAAGTACAAGAGGTCGCAAAAAAATATTTTAATTTTGACAAATCGACAACACTGATTTTAAAGAAGTAACAAGGAAAGAAAATTAATTACAAATATTTTTTGGATATGCACTTACTTAGATGAGAAGCAAATAAAAATTTTAATACTTTTTAGCTATAATTAGCCATTATTTTTAAAGGCTAATTAGAATGAATTTAGTAACAGGTTCTTCAACCGCACTGATAACTCCATTTAAAAATGGAAAACTTGATGAACAGACTTATGCCGCGTTAATAAAGCGCCAGATAAACAACGGTATGGACGCAATATGCCCTGTCGGTACAACAGGTGAGAGCGCAACTTTAACACATGATGAGCATAAACGTTGTATAGAAATCGCTGTAGAAGTTTGCAAAGGCACACAAACTAAAATTTTAGCAGGTGCAGGCAGCAATGCAACACATGAAGCGATAGAAATTGCGAAACATGCACAAAGCTGCGGTGTTGATGCTATTTTTTCTGTTTCACCATACTACAATAAACCATCTCAAGAGGGTCTGTATCAGCACTACAAAGCTATAGCAGAGGCTGTAAGTGAACTGCCTTTTATGCTTTATAATGTTCCAGGACGTACAGGTGTTGATATTTCAGCAGATACTACAATCAGACTTTTTGATGATGTCAAAAATATTTACGGTGTCAAAGAGGCAACAGGAAGCTTAGAACGTACAGTTGAACTGCTTTCTCGCAGACCTGAATTAAAAGTATTTTCCGGTGACGATGCTATTGATTATCCTATTTTGGCAAATGGCGGAGCGGGTATCACTTCCGTCACATCAAATCTTATGCCTGATTTAAAATCAGAGCTTGTGCGTAAAGCTCTCAGTGGTGATTTTATGGGTGCAAAAGCTATTAATGACAAACTCTACCCTTTAAACAAAGTGATGTTTTGTGAGGCAAATCCTATTCCTGTAAAAGCCGCAATGTATATAGCAGGACTCACAGAGACATTAGAGTACAGACTGCCTCTGGTTGCTCCAAGTAAAGAAAATATGAAAAAAATTGAAGAAGTAATGAAAAATTACGATATAAAAGGACTCTAAAAGATGAAAGATAAAACTCTCTTTGTAAGCGGCGGAACACGTGGAATTGGAAAAGCAATCGTTTATGCTTTTGCAAAAGAAGGCTGTAATGTTGCTTTTACTTACGCATCAAGTGTTGATACGGCAAATGAAATTATAGCTGATATTGAGGCTAATTACGGTGTAAAATGCCGTGCTTACAAACTTGATATACTCGAGCCAAACACATACAAAGATGTTTACAAAGAGTTTGATGAAGATTTTGACAGACTTGATTATTTTATCTCAAATGCAATTATTTCAGGACGTGCCGTTGTCGGTGGATTTGGGCCGTTTATGAGACTCAAACCAAGAGGACTCAACAATATCTATACGGCAACCGTAGATGCATTTGTCGTCGGTGCGCAAGAAGCTGCAAAAAGAATGGAAAAAGTAGGAGGCGGAAGCATCATTTCTATGAGTTCTACCGGTAATCTTGTATATACTCCAAACTATGCAGGTCACGGAACAAACAAAGCCGCAGTTGAAGCTATGGTGCGTTATGCTGCAGCAGAACTTGGCGAAAAAGGTATTCGTGTCAATGCTGTAAGCGGCGGACCAATTGATACGGACGCATTAAAAGCGTTTCCAAATTATGAAGAGGTTAAAGCCGAAGTTGTCAGACGTTCACCTCTTTCTCGTATGGGTGTACCTGAAGATTTAACGGGAGCATGTAAGTTTTTATGTTCTCATGAAGCATCTTGGTTAACAGGACAAACAATAGTTATAGATGGTGGAACTACGTTTCAGTAAGTATGTAAAGCGTATGAAACTTTAAAGATACAAAGCCCGCACTAAAGTATCAATGCCATTAAGTTAAGAAAAAAACTTGATGTTTTCTCGGAACCTAGGTTTTAACCTAGGCCTTAGTCTTTAAAGACACAAAGCCCGCACTGAAGTACGGGTTCCGAAAAAACCGCTTAACTTAATGGAATTTATTGGCACTAAAGTATGAGTTCTAAAAAATAAGTATGAAATCCAGAATGAACTCCGGATTCCAAGAAGATAAGAAGTTTTACAGACGAGCGTAGTTTACACTGATGCAAGCATCTAAAGATGCAAGTTCACCCAATGTAGTATCATTCACTACATTATCTACTAAAATAACAGCAAGTGCTTCTGACTGCTCATTTCTTGCCAATGAAAAATCTGAAATATTTACATTGTTATTTGCAAGTATCGTGCCGACACTTCCAATCACACCCGGAACATCAGAGTTTTTAAAGAAAATAATGTCACCTTTGAGTGGAAATTCAATATCAAAACCATCAGTCGCAACAATACGCTGTAGTCCATCTTCAAAAATTGTAGCAGAGACAGAAGTTGTTCCCTCATTTGTCGTAATTTTTACAGTAATAAGGTTTTTATACACCTCTGAGTCACCAAGGTTTACAGATTCTACTTCTATACCTTTTTCTTTGGCAACAAAATCAGCATTAACATAGTTAATTGTTTCCGTAGAGTGGCTGAGTGCACCGACAGTTACAAAAGTTGCAAGAGAATCAACATAGTTCGCAATATCACCCTGCCCTTTTACTTTTATAGAAATTATCTTAGATTTATTTATCTGAGACTCCAAGAAGCCTATCTTTTGCCCCATCTCTAAAAATGGCTTAACAAAAGGAGGTATTTTACTCTCATCTATTGGTAAGTTC
>JAMORM010000185.1 GCA_027063585.1 Sulfurimonas sp.
TTTGTACCTGGCAAAGGAACTTGATAAAAAAGAGTATTCCCGTCTTATGAAAATGGGCTTTGAGATAAAGCGTATTCCCAACGAAGCAGCAGTCAAAATGAGTAAAAATGCCAATCATCAAGGCTTTTTGGCTGAGGTAGAAGATTACAAACTCCATGATTATCAGACCTTTTTAAACAAAGATTTCGTTATTGTTTTGGCGGGTCTGACAGATGTTGGAAATATCGGAGCAATTGTGCGAAGTGCTTATGCACTGGGTGTAGATGCAATCATTGTAAGTGGTATCAAACATCTTAATATTGAACCATTGCTTCGAACGAGTACAGGCGCACTTTTTGACATGCCTTTGGCCGTTGAAAATAACATTCACAATTTGTTAAATGATTTTAAAATGTCCGGTTTTATCAGTTATGGTGCTGATATGGGTGGTATAGACATAAGAGAGGCAAAAATTGTTAAAAAAAGAGTTTTGGTTTTAGGAAATGAAGGCGAAGGCCTTACCTCAAGAGTAAGCTCCAAATTAGACAATATAGTAAGCATAAAAATGGCACATGATTTTGATTCGCTTAATGTAAGTGTTGCCGGAGCTATTTTAATGGACAGGATGAGATATGAACAATGATGGACTGCAAAAATTAAAAGATATTGGTGCTCAAAAAATATATGAAGATACGCATATACCGGTTATACACATACAAGCCATTTTACATCAGAGCTTTGACGGGCTTACCAAAATTCATTTTATAGGCTTTGTTTCCATACTGCAAAGGGAGTATAACATTGATTTGAGTGAACTTAAAAGTGCCGGAGTTGCTTATTATGACGAAAGAAACCCTGTTGAGACAACAACGGAAGATGGAATTTTTATAGCACCTAAAAAAAGCAGAAATTTTACACTCTTTTATATTTTAATCGCCATGGTAATATTCCTCGTCGCTCTTTTTTATACAGTGGAGTATGCAAATAAAAATATGCAAAACCATACTATAACAGTAGATAGTACAAGCATTGATAATGTAAAGAAAAATATTAATTCTATTGTATATGATGCAAATGCAAGTCAAAAAGATGAAAATCAAACATTAGAAGATGTCAATGTAACTCAAGAAAAACTGCAGAGCACCCCTGTGGTTAAAGAAGAAAAGGCTTTGCAAACAAGCTTAAAAATTGTTGCAAGATCAAAAGTCTGGATGGGGTATATTGATGTAGAGACAAATAAAAAATATCAAAAGACATTTACAGGGGAATTTGACTTAGATCCAAATAAAGAATGGCTTTTAATATTTGGGCATGGGTATATTGATGTAATTATTAATTCAGAGCAAAAGAAATTTAATTCAAAAAAAACACTCAGACTACTTTATAAAGACGGTACAATTACTCAGCTTAGTGTTGATGAATTTAAAAAATTAAATAGAGGTAATGCATGGTAAAAGCCATAGTTGCAATACTGCTGTTGTTTAGTTTCGCATATTGTGATGATTTGCAAGAAGATCCTTTGACTATAAAAATAAAGAGCTTTTTAAGTGAAAAATCATATGAGACTAATAAAGATTTTATAAATGTGATTTTTGAACCACAATCTTCTTTTTATGTCAAAGATAGAGTGAATGCCGTGAAGGTTATACAAACACTTAAAGACAATGGTTTGCTAAATCTTTTCTTTCAGTCACCGCAAGATTTTCGACTTAATTTTAAGACAAGTGGTTTTCCTCTGTTTTTTGTAAAAATAATGGAAGATACTCTGCAAAATATTGGTTATTTTCGGTATGTGACAACGGCTTCAAATTTTGATGCTTCAGAATTTACATGGAGTATAAATTTAACTTCAGAGTATGCGACAGACCCTTTGATACTGCAAAATGAATTGCATAAAAGCGGCTGTAATATTGTTGATGTAGAAAAAAATTCTGCCAAAGAGTGGACATATACAATTGATATTACAAATGGATATCTCAATGTTGCACAGTTACATACCGGTGAAGAGTTAAAACTCAAGCGCTCTCTTTATGCACATTGGCTTGATATTTCAAAAATCAGAAGCTTGAAAATCAGAAGTTCAAGAAGAAACAGATGGTATCCGTATATCGCTTATTATGATGCATCACTTCATCTTTTGAAACTCTTTAAAAAAGATAAAATTTATAAAAAATTGACGCTTAATATGCCCAAAAATGCGAAATATATTAAAATTTCGGATATGCATACTCTTAAAAATGTTAAAGATAAACTTCTTTTATATCCAAGTGGTACAAGGTAATTTAAAGACCGTAACTTTATTCTAATAATTTTTCGCTAAAATATCATTAATTATTTCAGGTTATAGGGTAAAAAATGTTTGATGAGTTTAATTTTAATAGAGTTGAGAGATTGCCGAAGTATGTATTTGCAGAAGTAAATGATATAAAAATGGCTGAGCGCCGTGCCGGTAAAGATGTTATAGATTTTTCAATGGGAAATCCAGATGGTCCAACGCCGGAACATATAAGAAACAAACTTGTCGAATCAGCCCAAAAAACGAAAACACATGGATACTCCTCTTCAAAAGGTATTCCGAAATTACTCCAAGCCATAGCAGACTGGTATGAGCGTCGTTATGAGTGTAAATTAGACCCTGAAAGTGAATGTGTTGCAACTATGGGTTCTAAAGAAGGTTATGCACATCTTACATATGCCATTACAAATATAGGGGATGTTGCAGTTGTTCCGGATCCTACATACCCGATTCATGAGTATTCTTTTATTTTAGCCGGTGGGAATGTTATAAAATTCGGTATAGAGTTTGATGAGCATTACAGAGTGGATGAAGATAAGTTTTTTGACAGTTTAGAAAAGGTTTTTAAAGAGAGTTCTCCCAAACCAAAATATGTTTTGGTAAATTTTCCGCATAATCCAACGACAGCAACGGTAACACCTGAGTTTTATGTACGACTGGTCGCAATGGCAAAAGAGAAAAGATTTTATGTTATCTCCGATATTGCCTATGGTGACATTACATTTGACGGCTATAAAACACCTTCAATTATGAGTGTTCCTGGTGCAAAAGATGTTGCTGTAGAGTCATTTACACTCTCAAAATCTTACAATATGGCGGGTTGGCGTGTAGGCTTTTTCGTGGGAAATAAAAAACTCATAGGTGCATTGCAAAAGATAAAATCATGGCTTGATTACGGGATGTTTACGCCTATTCAGGTGGCTGCTACGGTTGCACTTAATGGCGACCAGAGCTGTGTGAGTGAGATTACGCAAAAGTATAATCATCGTCAAGAGGTACTTATAGAAGCATTTGGACGTGCCGGCTGGCATATACAAAAGAATGAAGCAACGATGTTTTCATGGGCAAAAATTCCTGATTGTGTTGCACACCTGGGTTCTTTGGAATTTTCAAAACGTCTGCTGGTTGAAGCAGGTGTCGCGGTTGCTCCTGGAATCGGTTTTGGAGAGTACGGTGAAGGCTATGTTCGTATAGCACTCATAGAAAATGATAACAGAATCCGTCAGGCGGCAAGAAACATTAAAGAGTTTTTAAAACAGTTTGACGGCTGCAACAAAGAGAGTAAAAAGTAATGATAAAAGTCGGAATAATCGGTGTCGGAACCGTTGGAACTAGTGTAGCAGAGATTTTAAGAGATAACGCGGATGTTATTTCTGCGCGTGCCGGTGTTGACATAGTAGTCAAAAGCGGTGTTGTTAAAAACCTTGCCAAAGAGAGAGGTTTAGATA
>JAMORM010000186.1 GCA_027063585.1 Sulfurimonas sp.
ATGCCTACTCCGAATATTTGTCTATGCCGATAGATATGATTAAACGTATAGAGGTTATTAGAGGTCCTGGCAGCAAAGTGGACGGTATCAACGCTTATGCCGGTTCTATCAATGTTGTGACCTATGCCGAGGATTTTAATGGTTTTGCATCAAATGATAAACTGGTTTTTAAATATGGTTCATATGATTACGCAATGGGTGGTTTTGTTAAAAATTTTAAAATAAAAGATTTTACGACACATATAGATTTTTATTATCAAAAAGACAATAAAAAAATATCATCCGGTCCCGACGGGGTTTCACAAGGTTCATTGGGTGCAGCCAATGTAGGTTTGTCGCAGTCGAAAAAAGCACCTTTGTGGCTTGACGAGTATGCATTGGGAGTAAATGTAAAATACAAAGATTTTACGCTAAAAGCCCGTATACTTGAGCATAAACAAGGGAGTGCTTACGGTATCAACCTTGCATTACCGCAAGATAGCGACAGAATAAAACTCCCTAGTTACTATGGTGAATTGGGATATGCAAAAAAAATTAATGATTTTAAGGTAGATATAAAAGTAGGAGTGAAATATGATGCTTTTGATTCAAAAGCAAAACTTGGACCGAATAATGTAGTTTTAGGCGGTGTTACATTTGCTGAGGGTGCATATGGAGAACATTATGCAAAACAGAGAGTTTTATATCAGTCAACATATCTGAAATATAAGGGATTCAAAAAGCATAAAATTACCTTAGGATACAGAATAACGCAGGAAAAAACTATTGCTATGATATCGAAACTCTCTAATCTTGCAACAGGTGATGCTACTTTAGTTGATTATACGCAAACACGACCTTTTTTTGACAAAAATGCACACCGTAATGTATACGCATTCTCTTTGCAGGATGCTTATGATGTAAATGAGAAGTTGAGTTTATTATATGGAGTAAATTATGAACAGACATCCTATAAAGATGCAGGATTTGAGCCGAGAGTTTCTTTTGTTTATCGTAAAGATTTTAAAAACATATTTAAAGCTATATACAGTTGCTCACATAGAAACCCTTCATGGCAGGAGATGTTTACACAAAATAATAGTGCAAGAGTAGGCAGTACGGACTTGAAACCAGAAAAAGTAACGTCGTATGAGCTTGCATACATAAGAAACTTTACGAATGATTCTTATTTACAGAGTAATGTTTTTTATCTCGTAAACAAAAATCAAATATACAACTCTGCTACTGATCCGGTATATAGAAACAGTGAAAAAACAGATATATATGGTGTGGAATTAGAATACAAAGGGCATATATTTGCTAATGATAAAGTGTATGCAAATTATACATATTTGGATGGTAGACACAGTACAGATGGAGGAGAAAAGTATAATTTGCCAAATGTATCACATCACTTGGCAAAAGGGTATTATATTTATAGTTTTAGCGCTACTTTGTCTTTGGGGTCAACCCTCAAATATGTCAGTTCAAAAGACAGGGCAAAGGGAGATGCCCGTTCAAAAGTAAAAGCATACACAACTGTAGATACATCACTTAATTATAAGAACAGACATTATAACTACACTGTAAATGTGAGTCTAAAAAATATATTTGACACTGATGTCAGATATCCGTCCCCACCAAATACCTATGCTGATGATTATGCACAGGAGCGTAGAACTTTTTTAATTACGCTAAAAAAGAGTTTTTAGATGATACGCGTATTTTTATTTTTTATTTTATTTGTTCAGTCACTTTTTGGATATAACTATGATGATTTATTGCTTAAAGCACAGTCATCAATTTTTCCAAAAATTATGCTGCTGGATAAAAAAATACAACACAAGCTTGTAGAAAACAAAATAATTTATACGATCGTATACGACGGGAATGATTATCAAACTGCTTTACATGTAAAGAACTATATTGACAATATATTTAGAGGCCATTTTGACAAATATCCTTATGTAGTTAATGCAGTTGATTTTTCACAGCTTGATGCCACTACAAAAGCATCTGCTTTTTATGTACTCAAGTCTTCTAAGCAAAATATTGAAAAAGTTGCAGATATTGCCCGCCAAAAAGGCATAATCACTTTTTCTTACGATATCAATAACTTAAAATACGGTTTACTGTTTTCTTTAATTATAGAGAAATCAACGGTAATTTATCTCAATAAAGAGAACCTTAATGCAAATGATATTGATTTTGTTGATTTCTTATTTCAAATGGTGAAATTTATAGACAAAGATAATTTTTGATTTCACATTTATGGTAAAATATATGTAAAAACAGGACTGTTGTATGAAAGAAAGAAAATTTGAGTCGTTGTCATTCAGAATTATGCGCTCTATTATTATTACTTCTATCATAATTATTGGAGGGATTTTTTTTGCATTTGAAAAAATAAACAAAGAAGCTTTTTATAATCTAGAACTACAAAAAGCAACACTTATAGTAAAAACCATAGAACCTTTGGTAGGTATGGATATATATCTTGGAATGCAGAGTAAAATTCAATCAATAATTAGACAATTAATGCAAAATGAAGACATTTTATCGGTAGAAATTTTTAAGAACAACACACCTATTTATGAGATGAAGTCTAAAAATGATTATAAAAGCCTTTTTGTAATCAAATACAATATTCTTCAGCCGAATTCAAAAAAGAAAATAGGGACTATTGTATTAAATTATTCAAATCACAACTATGAACAACTTATACATAAATATACAAAACTGCTTATGAGTATGCTTGTTGTACTTTTTGTAATATTTGTATTGCTTGGTATGTATATTGAAAAATTGCTCAAACCTTTAAAAAAAATTGCCGGACTGCTAAAAGATTTTTCTCCGCAGAAAAAGCTTCAAATAGAACCGATAAAAGAGAATAATGAAATTTCGCTTATATTGTCTGCATTGAATGAAATGCAGGAAAAAATATTTGATTTTGCAAGTAAACAAAAAGATATCAACGTATATTTGGAAAAAGAAGTAGACAGTAAAACAGCGGAGTTACGAAAGCAATTGTTTATAGATGATTTAACACAGTTACCAAATAGAAGAAAGCTTTTTAAAGATATTAAAAAGACGAATAATGACGGCGCACTCCTAATTTTAAATATTGATGATTTTAAGGAAATTAATGATTTTTATGGGCAGAATGTCGGTGATTATATTTTAATAGAGTTTGCAAAAAGATTGAAGAATCTTGTTAAAGATGAAAAAAATATTAGTATTAGTCGACTATCCGGCGATGAATTTGCTCTGTTTTTTCAACGTAAACCTTCGCACAGGAGTTTTATGAGAGTTGTAAATACTTTGTCAAAAGAGATTGAAAAAATGCTTTTTGTATATAAACAAAATGAGATTTACATAAGTGTTACAATAGGCGCTACTTTGAATCCAAATGAGATGCTTGAAAAAGCAGATATTGCTTTAAAGCTTGCAAAAGAGCATAAAAAGTACTTCTTACTTTATGATGAAAAGTTAGATGTAGAAAGACAGTATAAAGAAAATATGGAATGGGTAAAAAAACTAAAAAGTGCCATCAAAGAAGATAGAATCATGCCTTACTTCCAGCCTATATTTGATACAAAAACACAAAAAGTTGTAAGTTATGAGTGTTTAATTCGCCTCATCGATACCGACGGTTCGGTTATAAGTCCGTATAAATTTTTGACAATTGCACAAAAGAGTAAACTCTACCCTCAATTAACTCAAATAATGATT
>JAMORM010000187.1 GCA_027063585.1 Sulfurimonas sp.
ATTTGCATGTCCTAGCGGCGAGACCATACCCGGTGCAAACTGTTCGCAGACAGTGAAATACTCTCCGTCAAAATTTCCGGGCACGAGGCTTCTTCTTCCGGCTTTTAGTTTATAATCACTTTTCATTTTCGCATTTATTGTATTTATAAACTTGGCTTTTGCTCCACTCATTGCATAAATGATACTTCTGCCGAAAAGTTCAAAATTGAGTGCTGCAGCCATTGGATTTCCCGGAAGATTTAAAATGATTTTATCGCCGATTTTACCAAAAGTTGTCGGTTTTCCAGGTTTGATTGCCACTTTGTCAAAGAGTATTTCATAGCCAAAAGCACCAAAAGCCTCTTTTGTAAAATCGGCATCGCCAACACTTACGCCTCCTGAAGTTATGATGATGTCACAATCAAGCGCACTCTTTACATGTAAATGTAAATCTTCCAAAGTATCAACTGCTGTACCTATAAACTCTACTTCACAGCCAAGCTCTTTTGTGCGTGAGAGCAGTGTCGGTGTATTTGTATTGTAAAGCTGATAATCTGTTACATTCTCAAAGTGCATTTTCAACTCATTACCAGAAGCAAAAAGTGCCACACGGGGTTTTTTAAATACTTTGATATGACTGATTCCCTGAGAAGCTAACAGAGTGATTTGATGTGCATCAAGTTTATCTCCGCGGGACAATAAAACTGTTCCTTTTTTGATATCTTCACCACTAAGGCGAATATGTTTAGAAATTATAAGATTATCAGGAAGTTTGACACCATCTTCACACTCTTGCACATCTTCAATTGGTACGATGCATTGTGTTCCAAGTGGTATTCTTGCCCCTGTCATTATTTTAATAGCCTCACCGTGTTTGAGTTCACCTTGAAAATTATCTCCGGCAAAGATGCTGCATGGTACATTTACACATTTGTCGGAGTCTTCTATTTTAACGGCATACCCGTCCATTGCCGAGTTGTCAAACGGAGGGAGGTTATGCGTTGCTACTATATCTTCGGCGAGTATATAGCCCAAAGCTTCTTCAATCGGGAGTATTTTAAGTGATTTTTGTTTTGTGTTTGTATAAATTAATTCTAACGCTTTTTCAATGCTTACAGTCATAATTGTATATCCTTTTATGCAGGCTCTTTGTTTAATTGACATATTATAATATAATTTCGTTATGAATGAAATGTATCACATGGGATTAAGTATCCACTCTTTTGGCACAGTTGCACTTTTAGGTGTTATTTTGATAAATATTTTGTATTTAAAATCGGCAAAAGATTTATATAAATATAAAAGAAAAATGAGCATATTTTTAATGCCCTTAAGTTCTATGGCATTGGGCGTTGTTATATTTACAGGTGTCGTTATGATGGCTGCAAAACATTTGGAATTTAGTGTTGCAAATATCGCGATGATATTTGTTTCAATAGTGCTCATTGTTTTAGAGGCTAAACGTGCCAAAATATTAAAATATATCAATCTCAAAGCAGTAGATGGACTTAATGTTTATAAAAACTTTGCAATGCGAATATTTTATGTTGAAATAGCTCTTATTGTTATTATAGCTGCATGGATGTGGTGGCTTGCTTGATTTACGTATATGAAGAAAACGCAGGTAAACAAAACTTCAGCATTAAAGGGGAACTCTGTAAATATCTTCTCAAAGTCCGTCGTCATCAAGAGGGTGATGAACTTGGATTTCGTAATAAAGAAGATATGAAAACGTTGCATCTTTATAAAATAGCTGCTATTGAACCACGCGCTTTACATGTAGAGAAGATCTCTTCACAAGTTTTGGAAATTAAAGCGAAACAGGAGTTACATGTAGCCTGGTGTGTCATTGATTCAAAATCTGTTGAAAAAGTATTGGCAAGTCTGAATGAAATAGGTGTGGCTAAAATTTCGTTTATATATTGTGAGCGAAGCCAAAAAAATTTCAAACCTGACTTTAAAAGATATGAGCGAATTTTACAAGCTTCAAATCAGCAGTGCGGACGTACGCAAATGATGGAATTTGACATATATGAAAATATCGCAGATTTTATTTATAAATTTCCTGATACTAAAGTCTTTGATTTTACGGACAAAATATTGGAAGATGGTGTTGAACTAAAAAGAGTGCTTATCGGCTGTGAGGGCGGTTTTTCTGAAAAAGAAAAAGAGCTTTTAATCACTCAGGAAGTTTTTCGGCTTGACACACCTATGATACTACGATCCGAGACTGCCGTTTTAGCTGTTGCTTCTAAAGTACTTCTTTAGTCATTGTGTTATAGTTTAGGTCAAAAAGTTATGAATTTTAGAAAAATTTGGATATAATTGCGCTCAGAAAATCTGCCCCCATACGGATTTAAAAAATATATAGATATTCGTACTTCGACGAGTATCAAAAGGTAAAAAGATGAAAAAAGGTATTCACCCAAAATTAGTTGATTGTACTGTAACATGTGCATGTGGTAACACTTTTGTTACAAAGAGCCAAAAACCGGAAATGAGAATTGATATTTGTAACGAATGTCACCCGTTCTTTACAGGTTCTGAGCGTATGGTTGATACAGCCGGTCGTATCGAGAAATTTAACGCACGTTACAATAAAAAATAATTTTTTAACTTGCTTACACTTGTTCCAACTCCGATTGGAAACATCGGCGATATCTCACTCAGAGCAATTGAAGCTCTGAGAAACGCCGACACTCTTCTTTGTGAAGATACCCGCGTCACAAAAAAACTCATTCATATTCTAAAAGAACGTTACAACACTGAGTTTAAAGAAAATCAAGAATTTATTTCACTGCACTCACACAACGAACAAGCTTTTGTTGAAAAACTAGAACCTTCTTTTTTTGAACAAAATATTGTTTATGCAAGTGATGCCGGTATGCCCGGTGTGAGTGATCCCGGACAGATTTTAATTTCATATTGTTTAGAACATAATATTGAATATGATGTTCTTCCGGGTGCAAATGCAGTGCTTACTGCTTTTGTTGCAAGTGGATTTTGTGAAACACAAATGCTCTTCTTCGGATTCCTCGATCACAAAGGCAGTAGTCGAAGTGAAGGTCTGCAACGAGCACTTCATAACGGCTACACAACAGTACTGTATGAATCTCCGCACCGTTTGGAAAAACTACTTTTAGAACTTGATAAAGAAGCACCGAGTAGAGAAATATTTTTGGCTAAAGAGTTAACGAAAAAATATCAAAAATATCTGCGTGGAACAGCTGACGAAATACTTAAAAGTTTAGATGGAAATTTTCGTGGTGAATGGGTAGTCGTCATTAAAGCCAGTACTGCGAAAAACAGTTCAGCAGTAAGTGAAAATGATATCTTAGAGCTTGATTTACCTAAAAAAGTACAAGCAAAACTCATCAATAAAATCACAGGCGAAAATACAAAAGAGATATATCAAAGATTATTGTAAATTTAATAAAAAGTTTCAAGTTAACACTTTTTTTAGATAAAATACTCTTATGTTAATTTATGCAAAACAACCAATATATTATTTAATCAATCATTATCCGCAAAAAATAAAGACTTTGTACCTGGCAAAGGAACTCGATAAAAAAGAGTATTCCCGTCTTATGAAAATGGGCTTTGAGATAAAGCGTATTCCCAACGAAGCAGCAGTCAAAATGAGTAAAAATGCCAATCATCAAGGCTTTTTGGCTGAGGTAGAAGATTAC